>NZ_JAVKEW010000074.1:0-11921 GCF_040226375.1 Coleofasciculus sp. G2-EDA-02
GGGATAGGGCGGGTTTCGTTGTTTTGTTGGGGGTGTTGTCTGATGATTTAATACATAAACCCGCCCCTACAGGATGGGGATGATTGGGATGCGATCGCGTGAAATATTAGGATAGATGTTGTGGTTTAGCGGTGGGGATAGGGCGGGTTTCGTTGTTTTGTTGGGGGTGTTGTCTGATGATTTAATCCTTAAACCCGCCCCTACTGGTTGGGGATGATGGGGTTGCGATCGCGTGAAATTTTAGGATAGATGTTGTGGTTTAGCGGTGGGGATAGGGCGGGTTTCGTTGTTTGGTTTGAGGTGTTGTCTGATGATTTAATTCCTAAACCCGCCCCTACAGGATGGGGATGATTGGCGTGCGATCGCGCCGGGGATTAGATTAGATTTCGTCCTCTGGCGGTGGGGATAGGGCGGGTTTCGTTGTCGGGTTTGAGGTGTTGTCTGATGATTTAATCCTTAAACCCGCCCCTACAGGATGGGGATGATGGGGATGCGATCGCGTCAAGGATTAGGATAGGTTTTGTTATCTGGCGGTGGGGATAGGGCGGGTTTTGTTGTATTGTTTGAGGTGTGTCTGATCATTAAATTTCATTACCCGCCCCTACACGTTTTGTCAAAGGAAAACCTCGTGCGATCTTATCATGAAATACAATCCGGATCAACATCATCGACGTTCAATCCGCCTTAAAGATTATGATTATACACAGCCGGGAGCCTATTTTATTACCATTTGTACGTGGCAACGCCAAACCCTGTTAGGTGAAATCATAGATAGAAAAATGCAGTTAAGCGATTCGGGTAAATTTACCCATTTCTATTGGCACAGTTTGCTTCACTATCATCCTCATCTAAAATTAGATGAATTTGTGATTATGCCCAATCATCTCCATGGCATCCTTATATTGACAGCAGATACTACTGATCAAAAACACCATGGCTTACCAGAGATTATTCGGGGATTTAAAACCTTTTCAGCACGCCGCATTAATAAAAATCGTCGCCAGAGGGGTGTCCCCCTGTGGCAACGTGGCTATTATGAACATATTATCCGTGATGAACAATCATTAACTAAGATTCGTGAATACATTAAGAATAATCCTATAGCCTGGGAAGAGGACGAATTGCACCCTAGTGGTTCTCAAGAATGGGATGGAACCATTAAAAATTTAGCCTTGCATAAGAATCGAAGATAAATCCGATGTCGGGGCGGGTTTAGGGACAAAATTGATGGGAAAACTCATAACATTTCGACAAAACCCGCCCTGCGTCACCGAAAACGTTTCGTTGTCGGGTTGGAGGTGTGTGTGATTATTGAATCCCATTACCCGCCTCTACAGGATGGGGATGATGGGGATGCGATCGCGTGAAATATTAGGCGGGATTTCGTCCTCTGGCGGTGGGGAAGAGGGCGGGTTTCGTTGTCGGGTTGGAAGTGTGTGTGATCATTAAATTCCTAAACCCGCCCCTACAATTACCGTTAACCAGGATTACAGCAACAACCATTTTAGGTGTTTTCTCTCAACCAATTTTGAAACTTCTGTGTCTCTTCTAAAGCTGGATTGATAGAGAACCAATTCCCGTTGCGATCGCGGTATTCATAGACGAACATGCTACGGAGTAAAGTAGTGTATTCCACGTCTCCTTTCACTGTCTGTTGTTGTACCACCTGAAATAATAATTCCCACTCCTCATCATCAATGGATGAGGTGAGATAATCCCGACTTTCGCGAATCACGCCTTCTAAACAATCCCGCGAAATCGGGGGGTCTATTTGTCGCAAACAGCCAAATAGAAGTCCCAATAAATTCCGCAGATGACCCCCGCTGATTTGACAGAGACGATCTAAGGTTTCAGCATTATCAAAGACTTCTGGAAGTAAGGCGAATCGTTGTGCTGGAGTATGATGAGGAAATGCTCTCACTAAAACCATTTGTCGCAGCAAATCCATCCCTTCCTTACATTCTGATCCATCCCGTTCGCGCACAGGAACCATGGGTAAAATAGTCGGCGGTAGTCCACCTCCTAATCGATTTTTCAGAATTTCGACATCATTGGAAAAGGTTAACGATAGGGGAATCGTATAAACAACGTGGCAATTCAGTTTCCGTAATTGATCACCTCGGTCAATAAATAAGTATTCGGGTTGTAAGCGTTCCGAGGGAAGCGGACGATTATCTACCCGATCCAAATTATCGACAATCACTACCAGTCCCGCTTTTCCCCGTCGCCGCAGTTCGGTGTTTGCCCGTCCTAAAAGTTCGGTGTTAATCGACTCTAAAATACCACTGGTACGGGGTTCTAAATATTCCCGTAAGCGGCGGCGGAGTTTGGGGCTTTCTTTGGTTTTGGCGGTAATTTTACCAATGCCAATCGAGAGTTCTGCTTCGGCATTCAATTCAATCGGAGTTTGGAGAAAGTCGGCAATTTCACTAAAAAGATTGGCAAAATAACCGGGGTGAAGTTTAATTTTAATCGCTTCTAAACTCTCACTGACTCGACCAGCAACACTGAGGAGAATATCAGTAATATCGACATCCGCCATATCTAAGTCTTGGGATGACTCAAAGTAAACCACATAGTATCCCTGATCTTCTAACTCAGCTTTGAGTCGCAGTAATTCAGTAGACTTACCACAGCCAATATGACCCGTAAAAAGTTGGCAGGTGGGTTCATCTGGTGAAATTAGGGCAATTGTGCGTCGCAGTGACTGAATAATTCGGTTCCCTCTGACGGGGGAAAAATCAATATAATAGTTCTGATCTTCCACTTCCCCCGCTGTTAAGGGTTTGCTTGGATTGCACGCTTTATAAAATCTCGGTAGATCTAGTCCCATAAGTCCTCATCATCCTTATTCTATTGTCGTTGAAAGACATAGCATCTCGCCACGCGATCGCACCTGTCTCATTATCCTCGTTATTCTCATCTTCGTTATCTTCGTCGTCACAATAGCCCGCCCACCGACAGGTTTTCGGTTTCTCTTTCCTAGCTGTAAGGAAAAATGAGGGGGACTCTCTTGTGGCGAATCTAACTTGAGATGTGCTCTGGCTAAGTCTAGAAAATACGAATGCTTGAGTCGCTGTGTTTCCAGGATAAGCTAAACTGTGAGCTGCCTCAAGGAGTAAAATAGGGAAGATCAGACTGATACTCAATCGTCGTTTATTCATTTTTTCCTACAACTTGCTCGCGTCGGTGTGAAGATTGCGATCACTCTTCCATCGGTTTTCTATGCAATATTCTGGACGTCTTAGCCGAAATCAGGATATTATATTGGTTTGGTCAAGAGATTCCCCAGCCGTTCAGTGTCACACCAGGGATTTTCTGGGAACTGGAACCAAATGATGCATCCTAACCGCTATGGCGATTGCTATAACAACCTTCCTTCCTTAAATATTAAAATAGTAGCAATGGATAATGATTTAGTGCTTTTTTTGGCAGGTGTTAGCTGTCTTATCCTCTATTTGGTTTTCTCAGCGCTAACTGAAATGGGGACAAAGCTGCCCTGGAAAAAATAGGAATTGTACTAGATTATGTCACGCTGCGAACTAAAATAACTGTACTCTTAACCCGTCGCGCGATCGCTTCGGGAATATTCCCCTGAATCACCTGCTGTAACAGCCCTTCCCGACTTGCCCCTAAAACCACAACATCACAGAATTGGTCATTGGCTAAATGAACCACAGCATCAGATACCTCACTGGCGCGAATGGGAATCTGGCGAATTCGAGCCTTCATTTGCCCCTTTAAAAAGTTGCTGGCTTTTTCTAGAGCTGTTGTATTCATCAGCGTATCTTCTGGATCAAAGACTTGGCATAATTGAATATCTAAGGGCTTACTACATAAGGGAACTAACGCCGGAATAAACTCCAAGGCGCGTTGAGAATTGGGACCCCCGGCGAGGGGAATCAACCAACGCCCAAAGAAGGGAGGGATATAAGGCGGATGCATCATCTCACCGAATTTCACCACCATCACATCACAGGGCGCTTGTCGAATCACCCCATCCACCACCCCGCCAAAAATGCGCCCAGGGCTTGAGGTTGAGCCTTTCCACCCCATCAGAATCAGATTAATATGTCGTTCTTTAATGGTTTCTAGAATCCCTTGAGTAATATCCTGACTCACCCGTATTTGAGTGTGAACAGGTATATTCCAATCTCGTCCCCACTTTTCTGCCTGACGTAATAACCGACGAATTTTTGCTGTTTTTACTGGAGTTTCTGCTGGAGAATTGTTGCGGGAGACGATAATCACCTGTAAGCATTCCAATTCATAATCGCGATCGCGGGCAATGGCGGCGGCGAGTCTGACTAAAATCGGCGCAGTTTGGGGATTGGCGATGGGAACTAATAACCGTCCTCGTCCAGTTTCTGGGGCGCGGGTTTGATAAACCACACAAGAGGGTGTCAATTGTGAGCCGGGTTGAGTTGTCTTACGATCTAGCTGATCTAATTCCGCCCGAATAATATCGCTGCGGGTGATAATTCCTAATAACTTACGCCCTTCAGTTACTGGGAGACGACTGAGGTGGTAACGGTTAAGCAAATACAGCACATCCACTAAACTCGCCGTCGGCTTAACCGTGATCGGGTGTGGCGTCATAATATCCGTTAAGGGTGTGGTTCCGGGAAAAGCACAGCGGGGGGGATTACCTTGCATTTTGGTGGCGTTTGTGATATCGGATTGACTAATAATTCCCACCAGTGTCCCCTCATCTACCACAGGAAACCCTTGGTGCGTCGAGCAAGACACCGTTTGTAAAGCGTCATCAAGGCTCATTTGCAGCGATAAGGTTTCCACCCGCCGTTGCATCAAATCCGCTGCGGTTAACCCAGTCAATGAACCCTTGTCTACTTTTTCAGTCGGGGAAATATACCCCCTCCATTCCAACAGACGCTGATAAAGCGAACCTTTGGAGAGTTGATCGGCAATCAGGTAAGACACCACACAGGTGATCATTAACGGTAAAACCAGATTGAAATCCGCCGTAATCTCGAATATGATCACGATCGCGGTTATGGGAACTTTGGATACCGCACTAAAAAATGCCCCCATCCCG
This sequence comes from Coleofasciculus sp. G2-EDA-02, assembly GCF_040226375.1. Lineage (NCBI taxonomy): Bacteria > Bacillati > Cyanobacteriota > Cyanophyceae > Coleofasciculales > Coleofasciculaceae > Coleofasciculus > Coleofasciculus sp. G2-EDA-02. The sequence continues at coordinate 5,057 of NZ_JAVKEW010000074.1, forward strand.
ACCAAAGCGTAAGTCGTCGGCGATCCAAAACCCAAAAAAGACAACTTAGCGACGCCCACCAGATGACCCAAAGCAGAACCCAAAACCAGTGAGGGGTGAAATAAACCCCCAGGAGCGCCCGATCCGTAAGAAATGAGAGTGAGAAAAAAGTAGATTACCAAGGCGAGGCTAGTGAATTGCCAAGTTTCTGCGCCTGTAATTAACAACTCTCGCAACCCACGATTATTGCGAAAATCTGATGGTAACAGAGAAACCACACAACCACAGATTAATCCAGCTAGCCCCATTTTCACCGCCAAAGAAACATGAAAGCGGCGCTGTAACGTCAACGAAAACAGAATCCCGCGATTAAATAATGTTGCCAGTAATCCCGCTAAAAGACCCAGCAGCAAATAAAAAGGAATTTCCAGGGCGGAAAAACTATTGGTCGTCTGACTCAGTTCCAGGTTCAGTTCAAGACTACGACCCCCTAAAATCCGGGAAATCACCGCACCGATGAATGAGGCTAAAATCGCCGTTCCTAGAGTTAACCCAGAAAAATCATGGAGTAATTCCTCAACCACAAACAAAATACCCGCGATTGGGGTATTAAACCCCGCCGCTAAACCCGCCGCTGACCCCGCCGCAATGATCTGTCGTCGATGGCTTGGGGAGGTGGGGAACCAACGGCTAAACTGAGCCGCTAACGCTGCGCCAATATGCACAGTGGGTCCTTGGCGTCCTAGGGTTAGTCCTCCCGCGATCGCGAAAATACTACTGACGAGTTTGACTAGGGCTACACGCAAATCTAGAGCGATGGGATACCCTCCAAGTGCGGCTTTAATCTGAGGAATACCGCTGCCTGAAGCATCGGGTGCTAAGAACTCGACTAGGAATCCAGACAGCGCTCCCAATACCAGTCCGAAGGCGGGTAAAACTAAAAAGGGCGGAAATTGTTCAGAAAAATGAATGCGCCATGAACCGAGCCAGCCAATGCTGTGTTGGAGTAACACGGCGGATAGCGCAGAAACCACCCCAATTAAACAGGCTTCTGCGATCGCCAAACGTCGCTTGGGTAGTAACCATTGACGTATGGGATTTATGCGTTCTTTGTTTGCTCCCCTGCTCGCCATAGTTCCACGCCTTAGGTCTATACAAGCTCCCCCAGCTAAGAGACGTAGCATGCTACGTCTCTACATTGCTCCCCTAACGGGCTAAATCAGAATAGAGGTTTGCTCGGAAGCGGTGACTGAGAGTCCTTCTAAAATTAAGGATGGGGTATAACATGGACCATTCCAATCCGCATCTTCACCGAGGGCAATAATCTGCTTAAGGGCAGTATAGACGTTACCCGCGACCATAGTGTCTTTCACCCGACCGATGATCATACCGTTGCAGACGCGGTATCCTAAATCAACATTGACAGAAAAGTCACCGGATATGCCAGCTCCACCACCGAGGATTTGGTCGATCACTAATCCATCATCGAGTTGACGTAGCAAGTCTCTCAGCGATCCTTTACCCGGTTGCACCATAATATTGACTAAGCCTGGGGTCGGATAACTACCTAAACTGGGGCGAAATCCATTGCCTGTACTGCCTCCTCCGATTAATCGCCCTATGGTGCGATCGCAATAAAACTGCTGCAATTGCCCTTCTCGAATTAATAGTAGGGGTCGAGTGGGCGTACCTTCGTCGTCAAAAGGACAGCTATATGGACCTGTATTCGGTTGTTGGGAGAGGGTGAGATTGAGGGAACTGACCACTTGACCCACGCGATCGCTCCAAGGTGAAGCGCCTTCCCAAACCTGCTTCCCATTCAAAGCGGTTTGTACGGTATCCCAGAGCAAATCTGCGGCTTTGGCTGTGAGCAAGATTGGCACTTGACCGATGGGGGGATAAACATTGGTTTGCGCCCAGTTTAAGCGTTGCAGAATTGCTTGTACGACCTTATTTGGGTTAAGCTCCTCCCGTTGAGTTTGACCATCAGATACGCATAAAAAGTCATCACCACGCACCCATTCTACGGAGAAAAAACCGTTAAGTGTGGTGTCGGTGTAGTGGCAATCTAAGCCTTGAGAATTGATCAAACGGGTGGTTTCTGCTTCACATTCCAATTCCGCCGTACAGATGACATCTGGATTGGCGTCCCGAATTTGTGCGATCGCTTCTTTGCCCATGACGACCAATTCTTCTGCCGCTACGAACTTGCCCAAGTCAGGATAACTTTCCGTTCGTCCTGGAGTTAGTTCCACCGATTCCGATTCATTCAGGGCGCTAATGGCGATAGCTCGATCCACTAAATCCTGGGGATTCACCCCACCATAAGCAACCGCCAATCCTGGACGTCCATCTTTCCATAAACGTAGCGCCACCCCTTCTGATTGACTACTTTCTAGCCGCTTGAGGCGATTCGCTTCAAATAATACAGGTCGAGACAGCGATCGCGACTGATAGACTTCAGCATCCTTGGCTCCGGCTTTGAGTGCCAGATCTAAGAGTTGCTCGCTCAAGAGGGCGGGTGACAAATTTGGAGACTCCATAATGTTTAGAGTTAATTATTCTGTTTATATTTCCGGCTTATGGTGGTGAACCCCTAACCCAGTAAGCGCTACTTTAACTCTTGCAACAACCAAAATCCGGCAAAGGTTTCTGAGGTTGGCGTTGACTGCACAGCGAGAAAATGTACGAACTGGGCGTTTTCTTTGGCAGATTCAAATCCTTGAGCTTCCGCTAGGGTTTGGGTATCGGTTAGGTTAGCTAAAATCCAGCTATCACTAGCACCCGTTTCCAGTAATAACTTAGGGGTGACGCCTCCCTGAAATTTAACAAACGCCAGTTCTAAGCCAGACATCCAAGCGGCTAAGGCTTTGGCGCGATCAGAGAAAATAATTATGCCGGGAATGCGCGTATCTGGAGCGAGTTTCATCATTGACAGGGGAAAGGCTTCGCCAAAGTCAATGTCCCACTCTTCCATTTCAGCAAATGCTCCGGCTTCCAAGCTCACCAATGCCCATTTTTGTCCTTGGATGGCGTCGGGTAAGGGTTGGGGAACCTGAGGTTGGTAGCGCACAAAGGAAGACGCGGCGGCTGAGGACTGATATCCGGGTTGATGGGGATAAACATCCTGTATCCGCTCCTGGAGCCAACGATCTAGGGTATAAGTCCGACGACTCGCGATCGCCGGAATGCCTAACTCTTGGCAGGCAATACTAATCATGTTGCTCATCTGACGCCGGAAAAAGCGAATTTTTTTGGGTTTTTGTCCCGCTTGCGCGATCGCCTCTTCTATAGATTGCCGTAACCATAAGGAGTTGACCTGCTGGTTGGAACAAAACTGCGCGTACTGAAATATGTCGTCTGAGGATGGATGGATGTTTAAAGGACTCTTACAAATTAAGACTTCCCAGACTTTCTTCTGATTGTCGTCCAAAATTGGACGCGAATAGAAATCGAGTTCCCAAATAATCGTCATGCCAAGACTGTTATAATCTAACCCCTCTTCTAATAATACGGGTTAGTGATCCGCTCCGGGACGTACTCCCAAGGAACTATCTGTGATGTATCGCGCCAATACATAAGGAACCTACCACGGACGCGATCTCATCCCTGTACAGGTCAATTCTCGGTAAAACTCAGTATTTGAGCTACTGCTGTAAACCCTAAACCCCACATTCTACACTCCACACCCCACTCAGGATGAGGGATCAGATGCAAAGAAAGCGGTAAGTTAGAGGATGACCTAGGACAATAATTTTACTGACATTTTCCGACATTATATGACATTTTTTGAAGCACTCGCTCTTTGTTGCCCAAATAAATTAACATGATTTCAGAGAGAGTCAATGGACTGGGGTTGCTACCCTTGGGTCTTACCTACTATGTATGCCATCAAGCTGGAACTAAAACTCAATAACATTGAACAAACCTTGATGGCGCAACACGCCGGCTTTTCCCGGTTTGTCTATAACTATGGACTGGCGCTATACCAGCAGGTGATGGATATCAAGGGAGGTGTGACTAAGAAGATTTCGGCAATCCGTAAAGTTCTCACCAACTTCACAAAGACAAAGCCCGAGTTCGCTTGGATGAATCAGCTCTCCTCTCGTGTTTATCAAAACGCCTTGATTGCCCTGAAAAACGCCTTGATTCGCTTTTTTAAAGGGTTGGGAAACTTCCCGAAATTCAAGCGCAAAAAAGCTCAAGCGTCATTCACAGTGGATTCATCCAACGGACCAGTAACAGTGGGGTCAGATCGGAGGATAAAAATCCCGACCCTAGGGACGTTTAGGTTAGCTGAACCCGTACCCTTTACCTGTGCGACGCAGACGTTTACACTGTCTCGTGTTGCCTCTAAATGGTATGTGTCCTTTGCTATCCGGGCTGATAAACGACCTGTTAGCTCTCAGGCTGTAGAGAAAGTTGGTATCGACTTGGGAGTGAAAACCTTTGCCACATTCAGCGATGGAACAACAGTAGAAGCACCCGAATCGATAAAGCAAGCGAAAATCAAGCTAGCGAAAATACAATGGCGTAACCGCCATAAACAACTAGGAAATTCTAAACAGGGAATACCCGCGTCAAATAACGCCAAGAAGTTCTACAAACGAGTTGCCCGATTGCATAACCGAATTACCAATATTCGACGTGATTTCCTACAGAAGTTAACCACTTCTATCAGTCGAAACTATCATCACATTCGGATAGAAGATTTAAATGTGTCCGGGATGATGGCTAATTCAAAGTTAGCCGATGCGATTGGCAATTTAGGCTTTTATGAATTTCGGCGTCAACTCACCTACAAACAATCGATGTTTGGCACAGTGGTGGAATTGGTAGACCGATGGTTTCCTTCATCGAAGATGTGTTCAGACTGTGGACACATACAACCGATGAAGTTGAGCGATAGGGTATTTCACTGTCTTGGGTGCGGTGCTGTTAAGTGCCGGGATTTCAACGCGGCAGTTAACAAGCGAAAAGGCACCAAAAGAAAAAGTACGGGCGGCTGGCTCGGAACTTAACGACTGTGGACAGGAAGCTGCCGACAGCCCTGGTAGAAGCAGTAAGTAAACATCAATGTCCGGTTATGTCGGGAATTGTATTAGTTTTATGTAGCAGGTAAAGCTGGATCTATAACTGTGAGTGATCATGCCTGTCAATCGAATTGTACTCTTATGCGTGGTTGGAGGCGGACTGGCTATATTTGTTTTGTCAAATTTGTCAGCCCCCGTCTTGTCTGTCGTGTTTTTGGGAATGCAAACCGTTGCATTGCCTCTGACGGTATGGATAGGACTGGCGATCGCACTCGGCATACTCACCAGTTTAGTCTTACAATTGCTCAGTTTTCGACCCAGGAGGGCTCACAGGTTTGATCGCGCCGCCCAAGCATCGCCTCCAAATCGCTGGCGAAAGGAAGCCGAGTTTGAGCAGGAGGAACCTGAACAGGAGAACTCTGAACCGGAAATTCCACCTCCCCCGCCACCTCCAGAACCACCTCCAGAACCCTCGTCCTCTGCTTCAGGTTCGGATTGGGATCAATCTATTGCTCCAGAATGGAACTTTGAAGGAGAACCTGCAACATCCACAGATGACGAGTTTGACTGGGATGAGTTTGAGAGTGAGCAGGAGGAAGAGGTATCAGAGGAAACAGAGCGCCCAAGTAGGGGTTACGAAGCCACTCAAGAACCCCGCCGCCCATCTCAACCCGACTCTGTTTATTCCTACAGTTACCGAGAATCAAATCAGTCTAAGTCGGGGATTGGCAAATCTGAGGCAGTGTATGATGCTAACTATCGAGTAATTACCCCACCCTATCGTCAACCCCCACCACAAGAGGAACCTGAGGATGAGGATGAAGATTGGGGATTTGAATTTGATGATGAAGGCAGAGGTTAGTAGCTGAAACTCGATTGATTAGCCAAGGGCAATTCTTGCTATGCTAAAAAGTATGATTGGTCTCAACAGTAGCAAGTTTCCAACACTATAAAACCAGGGAGAGCGCTCATGAGACGCCACACACTTATTGTTTTAGGTATCACCGCTGCGGTCTTTGGCTTAGCCCCCCTTACCCAAGCTCAGTCTGACGCGCCGTTTAGTTCTAATCAAAATTCAGTTACGTTATCTGGTGAATCCCTACGGACTGTAGAACGTCGTAGTTTATCCAATGATTACCGCTCTTTCTTCAATACCAACTCGCCCATTGCTCAAGATGAAGCGGGAGTGAATTCTACAGATTCAGGCTTTGCCATCAACTCTCGCCTACGAATTGTAGTCGGAGATACCCTCAACTCTGGCGATCCCCTTGACCTATTTCCGGCTGTGGGTGAAGAGGGGGATGTTCAAAGACTCAAGTTACAAGTGCCGCTCAGTGAATAATTTGCAACTCGTTATACTGTTGGGATGGGTGTATCTAATTTTAAATGGAACCCCATATCCTAAAACGCCAAAAAAGGCATCATGGATCTTATGGTGTTTAGATCCGATTCTTCTCAAGTGACATCCGCAAAGTAGCGCAAAATTATTTGCTCACTATTGCCGATGTCATAGTCGTTAAAAACAGAACACAATTAAGAAACATCTCCAACACAAACAACCAATCTGGGCTAGTACGGTGAGAAGTGTTCCTATATTCTCAATAGTGCTAGCCCATTCTCTTCAGTCAGAGGGAACAGATAACAGGGAACAGGAAAAGACAATTTTGCCAATCATTGAAAACTGCTAACGGCTAGATTAAGGCAGAATGTTTATTGACATCCTCCCCACCCTGCTAAAAGCTGAGGGTGGGGATTCCCATCATCACTGACGAGTCTTCCTGGCTCTACGAGCAACCTTGCTTTTTGGAGTTTCCTCTTCTAAGCAGCGGGTCATCTCATCCCCAGGCGTAACT
>NZ_JAVKEW010000075.1:0-14131 GCF_040226375.1 Coleofasciculus sp. G2-EDA-02
GAGCAGCAAACTGGCTATCGCATCCGCTGGTAGGTCTTTAACACTTGCCGATAACGTAGTGCGCTTAGCACTTAGGCTGGTAAGCACAGCTTTAACTTATTTGGCTAAAGCTCCGTGTCTTTAGACCGGGGTTGCTTACAATTGATCAAAGTGAACCAAGTTATCAGAATTTCCAGAATACCAGCGAACAGGTTAAACCTAGCATCTGAGGAAGGTAGAGTTTTATGTAGGGGCAGGTTTGACTGTTATCTTTTCTTGTTTACTTGCGATAGCACTAAACCCGCCCCGACGAGTGGAATAATTGTGAATAAACTCACAACTCCCTCATCTCCCTCAGGTCGCCTAATCCTATTGGCTAACGTCAATATCATAATCTGGGCTAATCACATCAGCCGCCTCTGCTACTTTTTCCCTCACATTTTGCGGTAGCTTCACATACCCTAACTCTGGGGCAATTTCTTGACCTTCATTTAACATATACTCAATTGTTGCTTCTAAAGATTTCGCCGTCTCTGGCTCAGGATAGTCCTTGTAAGCCAAAAGCCAAGTATAGCTAACAATGGGATAGGAGTCTTCGCCTTCGGGATCGGAAATAAATGCCCGCAGGTTTTCTGGCAAAGTCACAGCTTCTAAGGTTTTTGACGCCGATTCATCAGTAGGCTTGACAAAATTCCCCGATTGGTTTTCTAAGGCAGCATAGTTGAGGTTATTCTGCTTGGCGTAGCCGTATTCTACATAGCCAATTGCACCGTCTGTTTGTTGAATCTGAGCCGTAACCCCTTCATTTCCCTTTGCCCCAACCCCTGTGGGCCACTCGACGGTTTTGCCTTCCCCAACTTGCTCTTGCCACTCTGGGCTAATCGTACTCAGGTGTTTGGTAAAGACGCCTGTGGTTCCACTGCCGTCGGAACGGTGAATCACGGTAATCTTTTCATCGGGCAACTCTACACCCTCGTTTGCCGCCGCAATTGCTGGATCATTCCAGTTGGTAATGTTACCGAGGAGTATATCCACATAGACATCCCGTGGCAGTTGCAGGTTTTCTACCCCATCAAGATTGTATGCCAGTACGATACTACCAGCCGTCATCGGCAGCATGAGAACGCCTCTATCAACTTGCTCGATTTCTTCGTCCTTCATTGCCACATCGCTAGCGCCGAAGTCTACCGTACCTTGGAGAAACTGTTCCACACCAGCGCCACTACCGACGGATTGATAGTTGACCCGCAGTTTGGGATATTGACTACTGAGTTCTTGGAACCAACGCTGATATATCGGGGCGGGGAACGATGCACCAGCACCAGTGAGCGCTACAGGTTCAGCCAGGGCGAGTTTGTCGCTTCCCTCACCTGCGACACCTGTTTGATCGGTCTCTCCACCCGTTTCAGTGCTTTGATTTCCGCACGCCGCTAGGCTGACGGCTAGAGCGAGTACAGAAACGGAGCGGACTAAACGAGCTGGATTAATCAAAGCGAGACGGAACACCATTTAACTAAGCCTCAAAGACAATTACACTACGGTAAGTCTCTTGTAGGATACCCCTCATTCGTAAAGAGAAGGTTAACGGGTTTCAATTCAACTACCCCAACTTACTCCGTTCCGCCTTGAGGTGTCACTTCGTTGAAGTTGGGGATTGCATCTTGGCTCCACCTCAGCCCTGAATACCTTAAGCGGTAATCAGTTTTGGTTTCATCACCAGATACATCAGGGACGGCTGAAATACGCCCCGTACTCTCCCACTCTTGGCGAGAGAGCAACACTCTAAGTGCAACATTTCTAGCACCCACTAAATCGGCATGGAGAGTATAACCACATTGCTGACACACAAAAGTTAGACCTTTATTGGGTCTATTTTCTTTAGATGTGTGACCGCAGTGCGGACAAGCCTGAGAAGTGTAATGAGCATCCACTTTAACGGCAAGACTCCCTTTGAGAACAGCTTTGTAGTCAATGAAGCCTTGTAGTTCGGCAAATGACCATTTAGCTCTATTGCTATTAGCCCTGCGTTGTTTCTTGGATGCTTTTTTGCCTTTTTTCTTCTGTCTTGTCCGCTCTCGGATGTGGGTTAAATTCTCCAATCCAATCAAGGTTTCAGGTGTTACCACTTGGTTGGCAATACAGTGATTCGTGTCAGCGATGAACCGTCTCTCCCGTCCAGACAATGCAACCAATCTACGAGTTGCACTACGGGTGCCTCTACGCTGTAAGGACTTTCTCGCTTTTACATAACGAGAAGCCGTATGTCTCACATGAGAGCCACTGAAAAACTGAGTCTTGTTGCGAGTATCTGCTGCAACAGCAATATACCGTTGCCCTACATCCACTCCAACGACTCTATTAATGTCATTGGGGGTCAGGTCTGGTACTTCTAATTCCATACTAACTAGCAGGTAGTAGGTCTTAGTCGGTTTAGAGTACCAAATCTTTCCAGCTCCAATCTTTGCTACTCCAGACTGAATCATTTCTAGATGCTTGGAGTAGCCTTTGTAGCTCACTTTGATGCGACCAGTAGTAGTGGTAATACCAACCTGACCATCTTTGGCGAATGAATAATCTTTCTGGTAGTTTAAGGTGCAGGTTCTGGAAACAAATTTAGGCGGTACATCTAATCCTTTGTACCGCTTAGGAGTGCGACCTGCTTTAATTGCCTCCTCGTTTTGCTTCAACTTTGTTCGCAAAGATTTGTATGTTACCCCAACCTGTCGGGGAACGTTACAAGCCATCTGAGATGGAAGATTAAACTTTTCGCGAAGTATGTAATACACTTGTTTCTGAATTTTCGTGCCGTTGTATGTTTTACCCATCTCAAAGGCAACACCGGACGTATAATTCAGTGCATCCCTATATGCCAAAGAAGTCACCCGGAGTTGTTCTTTTTGCTCTTGGGTGACTTCTAGTTTTAATTTGGCAGTTAGGACTTGTTGCATAACACTTTCACGAACTTGTTCTATATTAACACTCTCGTGAACTAGCGACCAGTATTTGGATGCCTTCGCCCCTCCGGCATCCCTCTATCCCTCCCCACCCTAAGCATCGTTTGCTGAACGCGCACTCGCTTCGAGGGTGGGGACTCTCGCGAAACTGTTGAATTTCTGTAGGGGTTTGGGAACCAAACCCCTGTTATTAATTCGGGTTCCCAACCCCTAGTATTAATTATCCGGTAAGACAGAATTGGTGCAGCATGTCGGATATACGGTATAGTGTGAAGTTGCGGTTCTATCGGTTGTGACATCACGACCAAACCGCCGACGTGAAAAGCGAGGGTTTAAGCAGCGTGGTTCAAACGCCATTACGACAGTCTGACAATTCACTCCATCCGGATGGGGCGAATTCCCCAGTCTCAGCGCCAACCTCAGTGCGAGATTGGCTCGCCTCTGTCGCCCAACGGATCATAGCAGGCGATCGCATCAATCGAGAGGAAGCGCTGAAACTGACGCAGATAGAGGGACAAGACAATATTCTGCTCCTGTGTGAAGCGGCTGATCAAGTGCGCCAAGCTTGCTGTGGCAACACCGTGGATTTATGCAGTATTGTTAACATTAAATCCGGTAGCTGCTCAGAAAACTGCGGCTTTTGCGCCCAGTCTGCCCATCATCCCGGAAAAGATTCTCCCATTTACGGACTCAAATCCCCAGAGGAAATACTGGCACAAGCGAAAGCAGCAGATGCAGCAGGGGCAAAGCGTTTTTGTCTGGTGAGTCAAGGGCGTGGACCTAAATATCAGTCCCCCAAATCCACAGAATTTGAGCAAATTCTCCAAACCGTCCAGCGTATTATTAGCGAAACCAGTATTAAGCCCTGTTGTGCTTTAGGCGAAGTGACACCAGAACAGGCACAGGCACTCAAAGCAGCAGGAGTAACCCGATATAACCATAACTTAGAGGCATCGGAGAACTTTTTCCCGGAAATTGTCACAACTCATCGTTGGCGCGATCGCGTAGAGACGATTAAACACCTAAAAGCAGCAGGAATTCAAGCTTGTACGGGTGGTATTTTGGGGATGGGGGAAACCTGGGCAGATCGGGTGGATTTAGCCCTAGCCTTGCGGGAATTAGAGGTGGAATCTGTACCCCTGAACTTGCTGAATCCCCGTCAAGGAACTCCTTTGGCAGAACAGAATAAACTTGATCCATACGAAGCCCTAAAAGCGATCGCGATTTTCCGGCTGATTTTACCCGAACAAATCATTCGCTATGCTGGCGGAAGAGAAGCGGTGATGGGCGAACTCCAAGCCTGGGGATTAAAAGCTGGGATTAATGCTATGTTAATTGGTCATTATCTAACTACTCTCGGACAGCCGCCAGAACAGGATCATGCCATGTTAGAGTCATTAGGATTAACGGGAGGTGAAGCACCGATTCCCGGAGAGCATCAATCCCAGCAGGTATAGAGGGGGAGTTAAGAACGATTCGCGTAAAAGTGTCTGCTCCCCATGAACTCGTTTGGGCTTTCATTGGCTTATTACTGACTATCGGTGGCACATTTTTAGAAGCCTTCGTGACAAATCCGCCCTGGGATTGGTCAAACCAAGGAATTCAGCCTGTTTCCTTAGGCGTTACCTGTCAGATTGGGGCGGTTCTATTGGTTGGTTGTTTAGGCGGAAAAAATGCAGGTGTCCTGTCTCAAATCGCTTATGTGGTCTTAGGCTTAATTTTACCAGTCTTTGACCAGGGTGGGGGTATCGGCTATTTAAGAGAACCCAGTTTTGGGTATTTATTAGGATTTATTGCCGGGGCTTGGGTTTGTGGTTTTTTGGCATTTCGTTTACCTTTGCGATTAGAATCTCTAGGGTTTAGCTGCCTTGGCGGCTTATTTACGATTCATATTTATGGTCTAGGCTATTTAACCATTTTTCATCTTATTTTTAATATGACAAGTATGGATGGTTTGTCGCTTATGGATGCGATGTTGAAATACTCGCTTTACCCTTTACCAGGACATTTAGTGATTGTTTGCGCGGTTACAGTTGTGGCGTATACCCTGCGGCATTTATTGTTTTATTAATCATTTCATGATTTTATGCTCAAGGCTTCCTGAATTTACCACTAATGAATGAGACGTGAGCATCCCAGAAGTAAGTACACTGAAAATTATGGAAAATAGCTTATTCGATAAAACATTCCGAGACAGCCAGGGCAATATTGTCATTGCTCAACCGCCAAATCTGCCGCTTTTATTTGGGATTACAGCGGCTGTACTCAGCTTAATGGTGAAAAGCGGCAATATCCATATAGGTGTAGATGCAATAGCTTTTGGCTGTTTGTTTACTTGGGCGTGGCAGGAGTTATTCGAGGGGGTGAACTACTTTCGTCGGGGGCTAGGTTTACTCGTGCTGATTGGTGTAATCGCTTCCAGGTTTTTCAACAACTTCTGAGTGTTGCTCGGTTTATTAAAACTATTTTTCCGATGAAATCTATCCTAGTTTTCGGTAGCATCAATATTGATTTAGTTACCAAAACTCCCCGCTTACCTGTCGCCGGTGAAACACTACAAGGATCTGAATTTTTTACCGCCCCTGGGGGGAAAGGGGCAAATCAAGCTGTCGCCGCCGCGCGACTGGGAATGCTGACTCACTTGGTTGGGCGCTTGGGAGATGATGCCTTTGCCCATCAATTGCTTGTCAGTCTACAAGCCGCAGGGGTGCAGACTGACAAAATTTTGCGGGATACTTCAGCGAGTTCCGGTGTGGCTGTCATTTTGGTTGATGAAGCGGGTGAAAATCAGATTGTGATTACATCGGGTGCAAATGGACAGCTAAATCAAAGCGATGTGGAACGTCTCAAACCCCTCTTAAGAGAAGCCGCCGCCTTACTGATGCAGTTAGAAATTCCCTTATTCGCCGTAGTTGAAGCGGCTAGGGTTGCCCATGCCGCAGGCGTTCCGGTTATTCTTGATCCAGCACCTGCCCAGGATATTCCACCCGAATTGTATACCCTGGTTGATATTATGACTCCGAATCAGATAGAAGCCAGCCAGCTTGTGGGTTTTGCTGTGGATAGTTTGGAAACAGCCAAACAAGCCGCGCCTATCCTACAACAACGGGGCGTTAAGACTGTGATTCTGACACTGGGGAACCAAGGCGTTTACTGTAGCACCTCATCAGAAAGCTTTTTTGTGCCAGCATTTCCGGTTCAGGTTGTGGATACCACGGCGGCGGGTGATGGGTTTAATGGCGCATTAGCGGTTGCGTTGGCAGAGGGATTATCGATACAACAGGCAGTTATCTGGGGCGCAGCAGCGGGGGCAATTTCAGTTACCCAAGCCGGGGCGCAGCCTTCGCTGCCGAATCGCGAAGCATTGGAACGGTTCCTTACCCATGTAGAGACGTAGCATGCTACGTCTCTACACCAAATTCGTAGCGTTTTTTCTCGTTCAGATTAACCGCCAGCCACAGCAGGTACAATGCTGACTTCATCGCCATCGCTGAGTTGGGTATTTGTGCCATCGAGAAAGCGAATATCTTCGCTATTGACGTAGAAGTTTAAAAAGCGACGAGGCTTTCCTTGATCATCACACAAACGTCCTTTAATTCCAGGACAACTAATTTCGAGAGAGTCCAAAAGTTCAGCAACATTGCCAGCGCTGCATTCAATCATTGCTTTATCGTTGGTGAATTTCTGGAGAGTGGTAGGAATTAGAACTTTTACAGCCATAGATTAGGAATCAACAATTAATGGATAGATGTTTGAAACCTGTCTAAGTAGAGATATAGCATAATACCTCTCAAAACCAGGTTTCCTTTAGTCAAAACTTGGTCGGGGCGGGTTTAGTCACATCTGGGTGCAACAGAAATGATAATAGTGAAAAGAGCCCCTACAGAAATGCCATGGTATGTTCCAGACGTAGCAGGCTACGTCTGGAACATGATTAAACCAGGACTTGTTGCCATTCCAAACGGTCAAGGGTACGCGCCCGTTCTAAGGCTCGCTCAAAACTATCTAATTTCGGTTCAATGGTGAGGGGTTCACCAATATATCCTTGTACCGCTTCTTGGGTTTTTAGTCCATTCCCGGTGATATAGGCAACGGTGGTTTCATCGGGGTCAATTTTTCCAGCTTCCACCAATTTCTTGAGGACGGCTATTGTTGTACCACCAGCGGTTTCGGTAAAGATTCCTTCGGTTTCAGCTAGCAGTTTCATCCCTTCAACAATTTCGGCGTCGGTGACGGATTCAATGGTGCCGTTGGTTTTCTGGGCGAGCTCTAGGGCATAGATTCCATCCGCTGGATTTCCAATCGCGATCGATTTAGCTATTGTACTGGGTTTTACTGGAGTCACGAAATCCCGTCCTTCCCGGAAGGCTTGGGCAATGGGAGAACAGCCTTCGGCTTGTGCGCCACTGAAGCGAACGGCTTTATCGGCTACTAAACCCGTTTTAATGAATTCTTGGAAGCCTTTATGAATTTTCGTGAACAGAGAACCGGAAGCTAGGGGCGCCACAATATGATCCGGTAGCTGCCAACCCAGTTGTTCGGCGACTTCAAAGCCTAGGGTTTTTGAGCCTTCAGAATAGTAAGGACGCAAATTAATATTGACAAATCCCCAACCCTGGGTATTGGCAACCTCACAACAGAGGCGGTTGACCTGATCATAGTTGCCTTGAACTGCCATTACTGTGGGGTTGTAGATTAATGTGCCTAAGACTTTACCCGCTTCTAAGTCAGCCGGAATAAATACACAACAATCGAGTCCGGCGTGTGCCGCGATCGCAGCGGTAGAATTGGCTAAGTTGCCGGTACTCGCACAAGATACTGTAGAAAATCCTAATTCTCTAGCTCTAGTCAGTGCGACGGAAACCACCCTATCCTTGAAACTCAAGGTGGGCATGTTTACCGCATCATTTTTAATATAAAGATTTTTTAGACCCAGGCGTCGTGCTAAGCGATGGGATTTGACTAAAGGTGTCATCCCTGTGCCTACATCAATAAGATTGTCTGTAGCTACGGGTAAGAAGGAACGATAGCGCCAAATTGAATTCGGTCCTGACTGAATTGTCTCACGGCTAACGTGGCGGCGCAGGGCGTCGTAGTCATAGGTGACTTCCAAAGGACCGAAGCAGAACTCGCAAACGTGGATGGCTTGAGGTTCGTATTCGGCGCCACACTCTTTACAGGTGAGGTTTTTGAATGTGGCAGCGGTGCTGGATGTATGGGGGATGGTTGCCTGGGTCATGGGTGGTCTCTCTCTATTCGTCAACGTTTTGCTGATAGTATCACAGCTCAAAACTACCGTCAAATATACCCGACTTTTTTTGTCGGGTTTAAATTTTAGTGATCACGTAGTTCGTAGCTAGGGAAACCAGGGGCTTTATCCATGCAGACAGGAAAGATGCTGACGGTGTTACCCTGAGTGCAAGTAACATTAGGGCAATCAGGGCGGGATTTACACAAACGCTATCATCAATAGCCAAGCCTAAAGTCCCATTACCCGTCCCCCATCCTATCTCTTGTCTCATCTTTCCAGATATCTTCAACAACGATGAATCCTTATCAAGTGGGTGGGAGTCTGCACAAAGATGCTCCCATCTATGTTCAACGAAAAGCCGATCAGCAACTGTATCAATTACTTAAACAGGGTGAGTTTTGCTATGTTCTTAACTGTCGGCAAATGGGCAAATCTTCCCTATTGGTAAAAACCTGCCATCGCCTGCAACAAGAGGGGTTTATTTGTGCCACCATTGATATGACCATGATTGGCTCGGAAACGATTACGCCGACTCAGTGGTATAAGGGACTGATTCTAGATTTAAGTCGAAAATTAAAACTATTTAAAACGGTTAATATAAAAACTTGGTGGCAACAGCAAGAGGATATTTCTCTACCCCAGCGATTCAATAAGTTTATCTGTGAAATAGTTTTAAGTCATTTCCCTAGCCAAAATCTGATTATTTTTATCGATGAAATTGATAGTATTTTAAGTTTAGATTTCCCCATTGATGACTTTTTTGCCTTAATTCGATATTGCTATAACCAACGTACTTTAGAACCAGACTACAATCGCCTCACTTTTGCCCTATTCGGTGTGGCAACACCCAGCGATTTAATTGCTGACAAAAAACGCACTCCATTTAATATCGGCAAAGCCATCGAACTGCAAGGCTTTAAACTGGAAGAATCTCAACCCTTAGCCCAAGGATTCAGCCAACAATTCGCTAACCCTCAAGCCATCCTCAAAGAAATATTAGCTTGGACAGAAGGGCAACCTTTTTTGACCCAAAAGCTTTGTCAAATGGTGCTGGAAGTAGGGCAACAGACAGTCAGTGAGCCGCTGAAAATTCCACCAGGAACCGAAGCGTTTTGGGTAGAATCCATAGTGCGCGATCGCATCATTCACCATTGGGAATCCCAGGATGAGCCAGAACACCTACGTACCGTCCGCGATCGCCTCTTGAGAAACGAAGCACGAGCGGGCAGATTACTGGGAATTTATCAACAAATTTTACAGGGTATTGATATCGAAACGGATGATAGTCGCGAGCAAACAGAATTATTACTATCGGGTTTGGTTGTCAAAGAACAGGGTATTTTAAAACTAAAAAATCGCGTCTATCTAGCCGTTTTTAACCCCGACTGGGTTGAGAAACAATTAACCAATCTGCGCCCTTACTCTCAAACCTTAGCAGCTTGGGTAGGATCACAATTTCAGGATTCATCACGACTCTTGCGCGGACAGGCTTTAAAAGATGCCCAAAGTTGGTCTCAGGGCAAAAGTTTGAGTGACTTAGATTATCAATTCTTAGCCGCCAGCGAAACCTGCGATCGCAATGAGGTTCAACAGCAGATAGAAGCCGAGCGCATCAAGGAAGTTGAAGCACGACTAGCTGCTGAACGTGAGATTGGCAAAAAGCAGCGATTACTGTTGGTAACCTTTGGGATAATGTTGATTCTCGTCAGTGGATTAGCCGGGGCAATTCTGGTGCAAAACCGCAGGTTAGCGATTAGTGAAATTGAGGCAATTACTACGTCTTCAGAAGCACTATTTGCCCTCGATCAACGATTAGATGCTTTAATCGCTGCCCTACGAGCAAAACAGAAATTACAAGCCTTAGGTCAAGTAGACACCCAGACAAAAAAATCAGTTGAAAAAGTGCTACGAAAGGCAGTGTATGGTGTCAAAGAATATAACCGCCTCTCTGGTCATCGCCAGCAAGTACATGACGTAGAATTTAGTCCCGATGGTTCAATGATTGCCTCAGCGGGTGAAGATAAAACGATTAAGCTTTGGCAACCTGATGGAACGTTATTAACCACAATTCAAGCACACAGCGATACAGTAAAAAGTGTAACATTTAGCCCAGATAGTAAATTTATTGCTTCGGCAAGTAAGGATAAAACAGTAAAACTGTGGCGGCGCAATGGTACGTTAGTTGCCACACTGAATGGACATAAAAATCAGGTGAATACTGTCACTTTTAGTCCTAATGGTCAGATGTTAGTCTCTGGTAGTGATGATCAAACGATAAGACTTTGGAGAATTGATCGGACTTGCATTAGTTCTCAATCAACAATCAACAATCCCCAAGAATGCTTTATTCCTAGGATTATCAAAGAACATAACGCAGAAGTTCGCCATGTAGCCTTTAGTCCAGATGGTCAATACTTTGCCTCTGCCAGTTGGGATAAAACAGTGAAAATTTGGACATATAAGGGTATGTTGCTAAAAACCCTCAAAGGTCATGAGAGTTTGGTAAATTATGTAAAATTTAGTCCCAATGATAAACTTGTGGCTTCAAGTTATATAGATGGAACAGTCAAACTCTGGCAGGCTGATGGGATGTTATTAAGAACCTTAGAAGGACATACTGATGGAGTTTTTGGTTTGGCGTTTAGCCCGGATGGTCAAACCCTTGCTTCTGCGAGTTGGGATCAAACCGTTAGACTTTGGCAAACCAATGGAACCGAACTCACTGTTTTGAACGGGCATCAAAATGGACTCTGGGCGGTAGCGTTTAGCCCCGATGGTCAAATGTTGGCTTCTGCGAGTTTGGATGGCACAATTAAACTTTGGACGCTGGAAAAAACTTTGTTAACTTTTCTCCAAGGACATCAGGATGCTATTTGGGGTGTTGATTTTAGTCCGAATAGTCAAACTCTGGTTTCTGGGAGTTGGGATGGTGCGATAAAACTCTGGCGACGTGATGGTGAGTTGTTGGCGTCTTTTGAAGGGCATGATGAAGCCGTGTTCGATGTTGCTGTTGCTCCCCCAGTGAATGCTAATAGTTCCTCGAAAAATGGTATTGTGACGAAGAAAGAAATTAATCCAGGCAATAGCGAAATTATTGAATCACTGCCAACCAATGAGCTAATGATTGCCTCAGCGAGTGTAGATAAAACTATTAAATTTTGGCAGGGTGATGGGACTTTATTGAAAACGTTACGGGGACATAGTAGCACCGTTTACGGTGTAGCATTTAGCCCAGAGGGTCAGTTGCTTGCCTCTGCGAGTAGCGATCAAACCGTCAAACTCTGGACGCGGGATGGTAAATTCCTTAAAACCTTAACTGGACATAACGAGGCAGTTTATGAGGTGGTATTTAGCCCAGATGGTGAGTTAATTGCTTCTGGAAGTGAAGATAAAACGATTAAAATTTGGAAACGGGATGGCAGTTTGCTGAACACCTTAACCGGACATGGTGATAGTATTCGTGCTTTAGCCTTTAGTCCCGATAGTCAACGCCTTGCGTCTGCGAGTTGGGATAATATGATTAAACTTTGGACAAGGGATGGTACATTACTAGCCACTCTAAACGGGCATCGCGATCGCGTCAACGATATTGTATTTAGTCCCGATGGGCAACTTCTGGCGTCTGCGAGTTTGGATAAGACGGTGAAGCTGTGGCGCAATGACGGTACACTTCTAGTCACCTTAGAAGCCCATCGCGATCGCGTCTATGATGTTACCTTTAGTCCTGATGGTCGCACCCTTGCCTCTGCTAGTGTGGACAAAACTGTAATTCTGTGGGATTTAGACCAAATCATTGATCTCGATCAGCTCTGGGCGTTTGGTTGCCATTGGGTGCAGGACTATCTGCGGACAAATTCTCAAGTGAAGGAACAGTATACAAAAATTTGTGATAATAGAGGTAAGCCTTAACCTAGCAGGTGTTTTAATTCTTGAGGACTGAGTAGAGATGTTCTGGTGGAACGCCTGGATTTCGGTGCAATGTCTGTACAAAATTAGAATTCATAAACGATAAAATTTGTCAATAGGTTACCTTTTTTTTAATAAATTAATGTTGTAATTTAATGATTATTTGTTATGTTTTTATATAGACTAGCTATCTATATTTTTAAGAATACCGTGTGATCAGACAGAACACCAAACCTATAATTCTATTCCTTTGATAGTATGGATACTCTGACTCAGCTTGCGACTCGCCGTTATTTTGACCAAAAACTCGAACAAGAGTGGCATCATTTAAATGTAGAACAGTCTCCTCTATCCTTAATCTTGTGCGATATTGATTGTTTCAAACTCTACAACAAAGTCTATGGCATAGCAGCAGGAGATGAGTGTTTACGGCGCATTGCTTATTGCCTGCGTAGCTGTGTCAAGCGGACAACGGATGTCGTGGCGCGTTATGGGGGAGAAGAATTTGCGATCCTTTTACCTCATACGAATGCCACGGGAGCGTTTCAAGTAGCAGAAAGGATGCGAGACAAGGTTAAATCTCTGGCGATTGAATTTAAACCGCCTGAGACGTTAAAGTTGCCTGCTTCTGTGGTAACGGTTAGTTTAGGTGTGGCAAGTCTGGTTGACCCCCATACTGACATCGATACCTTGATTATGGCGGCAAATCAAGCCCTGTATCTATCGAAACAGCAAGGACGCGATCGCGTTACCCTGAATTCAGTATAAATCTGACTTGTTCCTTGAGTGCAACCAAGGGTCATGCATTCGTAGGGGAGAAGCATTCGCGTCCAGATGTCTCGGTTTTCTATCAACGTCCCAACGCGAATGCTTCGCCCAATTCCCCATCCCCAATTGTAAACAGATGTTGCGACCAATTTAAAAATATGTTGAGAAATGCGCCAAACCTCAAATACGGTCTTATCCTTGGAACTTAAAGAAATGTGTCGAGGTTGATAATGGAACAATTTAACAAATATCGCTTGATCTGCACCCTGAGTTTTGGCGATATCTATGGACAAATCATTGTGTGGTTAATCGTCATTTTCATAAGTCTTGCCTCTGCACTGGCGCTGTGGAGTGCCGAGCGCCAAATTTATGCATTGGCAACGGTGGGATTAGTCTTGGTCTTGTCTTTGCCCTTTTTACTCTTTGCCTTTGTGACCACATTGCTGAATCATATTGAAATATTAGCGATGGAGGAGCAGGAAACAACGGCTGCCAATCGGAGCAGTCGCGGTGCATCCCAACCGGCTCAGGCAACTAGCTAGTCTGAGGAGGAGCAGAGGGAGCAGAGGGAGCAGGGGGGGCTGGGGGAGCTGGGGGAGCTGGGGGAGCAGAGGGGCGGAGGAGATTTACAGATCAGTTATTTCCGCGCCTGCCGCACAAGTACGGCAGGCGCGGAAATCTAAAAAGTTCCCTGCCTTTTGGTGGGGAATTTTAGTAATCGGTCAACAGGTTCGCGAGAGTCCCCACCCTCAGCGCTAGCAGGGTGGGGAGGAATAGCTCTTAATCGGAGGTACGGAGATTCCCAATATACTTAGTCTGGTAGTTGCTTAATCCAGTCTTGGACAATTTCTGACATTGAGACACCTAGCCTATCAGATTCTTTCTTGATTTTCTCTTTCTCTTTGTCGGTCAGTCTGACAATTACCTTATTCGTTCTAGCCATTTTCCGGATTCAGTGTTATCCTGTGAGTACACACATATAGGATAACTAAGATTTCAGCCAATGCCAGTCCGACGTGCAACTTTTCGGCTATACCCCAATAGAAAGCAAGAGCAGACATTGCGGTATCACCGTAAGTTGCACAAGGATCTGTATAACGCTGCTGTTTGCAATCGGTTCACCCAGTACCAGAAGTTTAACCATCGGGTTGACTACTTCGAGCAACAAAACTCTTTACCTGCCTTCAAGGAAGTTTGGGTAGAGTACAAAGAGTGTAATTGTATGACCTTGCAGGCTACGTTAAAGCGTGTTGATTACGCATTTAATCGGTGG
>NZ_JAVKEW010000076.1:0-5562 GCF_040226375.1 Coleofasciculus sp. G2-EDA-02
CATAAGCGATGGTGCAGGCTCCCTCGTGATTTATCCGAGGGATGAAACCGAGCAAGTCGTAAAGACAGCGGGATTTATCCCGCAATAACATTCTTAAGTGATATAATATAACCATAAGTAGAGATACAGTTAGGTCTTGATTGAGCCTTGCGTCAGTAGGGCGTTTTTGACTGCGCCATCCAGGGTTTTTCTCTGGAACTATAAGAAGACGAGCAAAACGAAGGGACGCGGCTTTAGTTCGTCCCGTAGTATCCTCTTAGAATCCCCCGCGTCCCTTCACTTCGTTCGAGGGCAAGTTTAACCGGGGGAGAAGTCAATTCCAAGTGCTGATAGTACACCCATAAAAGGCACGAATGTAGGGGTAGGGGTGCAAGGCTTGCGCCCTCATCCCTTGAGTTCTAGGTATATGTATTTGTATAATGACCTAAAGCCCGATCAACTTGTTGAAGTAAAGAGTCGCGAGTGTAAGAGTTATCTAAAACCACATCAGCACGCGCCACTTTTTCGGCTAAAGGAAGCTGACTATCCAGACGAGATTGAGCTTGTTCAACAGATAAGCGATCGCGTTCTCGAATTCGCTGGATTTGTTGTTCCTGGGGACAACTGACAACCCAGATTTCTGTCACTAAGTCCGTCATATTGGCTTCAAACAATAAGGGTATCACTAAAACCACAGTCGGAGACTCGCTTGTATTGAGTTGAGACTTAATGCGATCGCGCACATACGGATGGATCTGTTGTTCTAACCACTGGCGTTCCCCTGGGTTCGGGAAAACTATCTCCCCTAAGCGTTTGCGGTTCAGTGTACCATCAGGCAATTGTACATCAGAACCGTAGCGAGTAATAATCCGGTTCAAAATCGGTGAACCGGGCTGCACGGCTTCTCTGGCGTAGATATCCGCATCTAAAATAGGAAGCTGATAGGTATCGGCAAAATAATTAGAAACCGTCGTTTTGCCTGTGCCAATCCCTCCGGTTAACCCAATAATCCGTTTCAAGATTGATTCACTCAAGGCTAGAGTACGCTATCACAATAAGTATAAGTTGAAGCCGTAAAGGACGCCAGAATGCTGACCCAAGTACCAGTTACTGATATTATCCGCAAACAACAGGATTTTTTCGCCACAGGGAAAACCAAGGATGTCAAGTGGCGCATCGAACAGCTAAAACGACTCAAACAAGCCGTTGTTGATGATCAAGAGGCGATTATCAATGCAGTTAAAGCTGATTTAGGGCGCCCGGAGTTTGAAGCCTATTTTGAAATCGCGGCGATTACGGAAATTAATTACGCCATCAAGCACCTAAAATCTTGGGTTAAACCGAAAAAGGTGGCTGTCGGATTAGAACAATTCCCCGCCTCGGCTAAGATTTATCCTGAACCCTTGGGTGTGGTGCTGATTATCTCCCCCTGGAATTACCCGTTCCAGTTATTGATTTCTCCCTTAGTCGGCGCGATCGCAGCGGGAAACTGTGCGATACTCAAACCCTCGGAAATCTCTACCCATACCTCAGCCGCGATCGCAAACCTGATCCACAAAACCTTTGACCCGGCTTATATCGCCCTTGTCGAAGGTGACGCTGATACCAGTAAAGCACTTTTGGCGGAAAAATTTGACCACATCTTTTTTACCGGGGGAACCGCGATCGGCAAAATCGTCATGGAAGCCGCCGCGAAACATCTGACACCTGTCACGTTAGAATTAGGCGGTAAAAGTCCCTGTATTGTCGATGCGGATACTGATCTCAAATACACGGCTAAACGGATTACTTGGGGAAAATATCTGAATGCGGGACAAACCTGTATCGCCCCAGACTACCTATTGGTTGATCGCCGAATTAAGTCAGATTTATTGACAGAAATAAAAAAATGTGTTCAAGACTTTTATGGTCAGGAACCTGAGAAAAGTCCGGACTATGCCCGAATTATAAGTCATCGACATTTTGATCGGCTGGTTCCTCTGTTGCAGGAAGGAGAAATTGTCATTGGCGGACAAACTCGACCAGAAGATAAGTATATCGCACCAACTGTGATTGATGGAGTTTCTTGGGACTCACCTGTCATGGAAGAGGAAATCTTTGGTCCGATTTTACCTGTGTTAGAGTATAGCAATTTCAATGACGCGATCGCGCAGATTAATGCTCGCCCTAAACCCTTAGCCCTCTACCTATTTTCCAAAGATAAACACAAACAGCAACAAGTTTTGCAGCAAACCTCATCCGGTGGCGTCTGTCTTAATGACACTGTGATGCAAGTTGGAGTGACAACCTTACCCTTTGGTGGTGTTGGCGATAGTGGAATGGGGAACTATCATGGTAAAGCCAGTTTTGATACATTTTCTCACTTTAAGAGTGTATTGAAAAAGGGATTTTGGTTCGATTTAAATTGGCGGTATCCACCTTACAACGGCAAGTTATCATTGTTTAAGCGAATCATTGGCTAGCTTAAAACTCAAAACCCAGTCGGGGTGGGTTTAGTCACATTTTGCTGAGGTGAGAAACAATCATAGTATGGCAGTAGACACATCGATTAGGACTTTCGGCACCATTGTAGAGACGTTGCATGCAACGTCTCTACATAAATGATGTGTCCTAACAGCTATGGCGGTTGCGATAAAACCCGCCCTTACACAGACGCCGTACCCGATGAGAAAACGAGTTGGGTCATATTCCTCATCCTAATACCATTTCCTTCTATAATTGGCTAACCCTATCAACGGCATGATCAATTATTTTTGGGGTAGCGCTACGTCGAAAAAGTTATTATGTATAAGCGCCTAAAAACTCTAGCATCTATTGGTTTATTGGTTAGCAGCTTGTCGCTACTCATGGATAGTGCTGTGGCACAAACCGCTGGTATTGTGGTTAATACAACTGCCGATGATATCAACGCTGGCGATGGCAATTGCACCCTGGGCGAAGCGATTAACAACGCCAACAGGAATAGGGATACCACAAACGGCGATTGTAGGACAGGTTCTCCCCATCCTACCATTGATGCGATCGCGTTCAATATTCAATCAATTCAACCCAGCATTATCCTCAATTCCCCATTACCAACTATAACAGAGGCGGTGGTTATTGATGGAACATCTCAACCCGGTTTCCAAACTACCAGAACCCATTCCCTAACTTGTCCCAACCCAAGTGGTGTTCCTCTTCCAGCTCAAAGAATAACAATTAGTCGTCCTGTAATTGAGTTAAACGGTGCGGCGGCGGGTAAAGTAAGTGGTATTACCATTGATGCGGATCAGGTTATCATCCGAGGACTGGTAATTAATCGGTTTCAACGTTCTGGTATCGAAATCTTAAATAACTCCAGCCACATTATCATTGACAGCAATTATATTGGTACGGATATCAGTGGCACAGTCGCCCTTGGTAATAACAAAGGTGTGGTGATTGAGGCGGGAAAAACCACAAATCCCAATAATACTATCATTAAAAACAATGTTATTTCTGGGAATCAATTTTTAGGTATCCTCCTTAAGGGTGATGCCAATGCCGATCAGCAAGGCAATACTATTGTAAATAATTTTATTGGTACTGATTACACAGGTAAAGAGGTATTGGGGAATACCACGGAAAAAGGGGGTCATGGTGTAGTGATTGGGAATGGCAATTTTGCCCCTTTAGATTCTCGATATCCTGCCCAAAACCATACTATTCGAGGTAACGTCATCGCCGGAAGCCACAGGACAAATGTCTGGCTTTCCAATTATGCCAGCAACAATTTAGTTGAATGTAATTATATTGGTACTGATTATACAGGAACCGTCGCTTTAGGTAATTGTATTGATGGTTTTCTGATTGGTGGAACCCGCTCTGATGCACCTTCACGCCTGAACAAGGTACGCTATAATTTAATTTCCGGGAATGCTCGCTGCCAAGGAAATACAGAAGCCAATCTGACCCTGCAATGGGGGGCAATTGAAAATACCATTGAAAATAATTTAATTGGCACAGATATTACAGGCACAGTGGCATTAAGTCCTATCTTAAGCACGGATGGTATTGGCATTAAGAAGCCCGCGAACCAAATTCGCAATAATGTTATCGGCGGGAACCGTCGCCACGGAATTCATATCTACCGAGGATTTGGTACACAGCCCTGGGATAACCGGATTGAAAACAATTATATTGGTATTAATCCCAGTGGAATTAATATCGCCAATGGTGGTGATGGAATAGCCATATTTTCTAATATTTATACTCCCGGAACTGTATTACCGCTGATGGATGTTTTGATTCGGGGAACGCGGATCACCGGGAATGCGATCGCGAATAATGGTCATAATGGAATTCGTTTAGAAGCAAGGGGGGATGAAGCAGGGTTTAATGCCTCTATTACTAACACCCAAATTTTAAATAACATAATCCACCATAATGGAGCTAATGGCATTCAAATTACGACCATGGAAACCGTTCCTGGGGGAATGGCTGACGCAATTGATAATTTTATCCAAAGGAATAGTTTGTTTGACAATAAATACTTAGGAATTAGTTTGATCCAAAATCGTTCAACATCTCACGATATCTTTTGGAATACTGAAAATTTGCCGTTCTAGATCGCCGAAACCATTGCTATACCGTAGGGTGGGCATTGCCCACCAATCTTAATTCAGCGCCATTCCCTTAATTGAACGCCATTCGTATTACACCCTGAGGTAGAGGCAAAGGTAAAACCAAACCGATAAAAATTAATAGGTTAGGAAATAACCGTACATTTTGCCAATAAATATTGAAATTTATTGCTGTAATGCAAGAAGGCAGAAATAACTGAACAGCTAACATCTAACTATGAAAAAACACCCAATTAATATTTTGCTTCAGGTTGTCATCGCGATCGCAATCTTATTGGCAGCTTATGTCATCGGCGGCTTCCTGATAAAAACTCGCCGAGAAGTCAAAGATACACCAGAGGCGAGTCTCATTCATATCAAATCCGCTCAATTACACTTGCTATAATATGTAGACACGGATTATTTGCTCCAGAAATATCACTAACTTAGACCTGCTTTTGGAAAGAGATCCATTTGTTGACGCAGCTATAGTTGAGGAATGACACAAGAGAGAAGGTGAAACGTAATCTATGCCCGTGCGGGGTTAGGAACGGTGTCTAATGTAGTAACATAAAAGCCATGGGGGATAACCCTTTACCGAAATGACGTTTGCCAAATGTCATGTAACTACGAGAGGGAATACCGTGTCTCACACTATTGTTACGGAAACCTGTGAAGGTGTTTCAGATTGCGTTGATGCTTGTCCAGTTGCTTGCATTCACCCAGGTCCTGGCAAAAATGTCAAGGGGACAGACTGGTATTGGATTGATTTCGATACCTGCATAGATTGTGGTATATGTTTACAGGTATGTCCCGTAGAAGGCGCGATCGTTCCGGAAGAACGACCGGAGTTACAGAAAACACCGCTCGTAAATGTCTACCCACAACTACCCAAAACTAAGCATTTTGGGTAGGTGGGGTGAGCGTGCAGACTCAGCCGTAAAAAAGAGTAACCTACCATCTGGCAAGGTTGGCTACGCTTCCTTTGGTCATGACACCCAAG
>NZ_JAVKEW010000077.1:0-10244 GCF_040226375.1 Coleofasciculus sp. G2-EDA-02
TCCTCATAAAACCTGAGTCGGGGCGGGTTTATTTACATCTGGATGCAACCCAAAAGATAGTAGTAAAACCCGCCCCTACACAATTTTTCCATCTCCGACTCAAAACTTACATCCATGAGTATTTAACGCCAGGATAATTAGGACATCAAATAAACACCGTTGATTGTTTCAATGCAGACAGGCGTATCTAGCGGTTGGGGTTGTTTATATAAGAATTTAAGTCGTCTTTAGACGACTTGTGCTTTTAGCCAAGAACTTGAGTTTTTGGCGGGGGAATGGTTAGGGTTTGGATATTTCCTGTTTGAATCAGTTTAACCTGATCGGCGGTGGTCATGGTAATTCTCCTCATAAAACCTGAGTCGGGGCGGGTTTATTTACATCTGGATGCAAGGGAAAAGATAGTAGTGAAACCCGCCCCTACACAATTTTTTCATCTCCCAATCAAAACTTACATCTATGAGTGTTTAACGCCAGGGTAATTAGGATATGAAATAAACACCGTTAATTGTTTCAATGCAGACAGGCGTATCTAACTGTTGGGGTTGTTTCTATAAGAATTCGAGTCGTCTTTAGACGACTTGTGCTTTTAGCCAAGAACTTGAGTTCTTGGCGGGGGAATGGTTAGGGTTTGGGTATTTCCTGTTTGAATCAGTTTAACCTGATAGGCGGTGGTCATGGTAATTTTCCTCATAAAACCTGAGTCGGGGCGGGTTTATTTACATCTGGATGCAACCCAAAAGATAGTAGTAAAACCCGCCCCTACACAATTTTTCCATCTCCGACTCAAAACTTACATCCATGAGTGTTTGCAGATTAAGACTTCTGAGCAGAGAGTACACCAAACCGAATCAAACCACGCCGGTACCCCCGACTCATTAACCCTAATGATAGCGCCGCTTGCACTGTACCCCAACCACTTCTGAGTAAACCCATTAACGCTTGGGGTTCAAACGCTGAATCAATGACAATATCCCAAAACGGTTCTACTGCATCTGACCAATCATCCGTGCGAATATTAGAAAAGGATAACTCACGGGCAATTGCTTTGTACTCTGGCAACGAAATCACGTAAGGTAAACAGTAAACCTGGTAAATTTGCTCTAAATGCTCCTTTTCATTTGCTGTCAATTCTCCCGTGGCTGGCGTAATTGGACGATGACACCACGTCGCCATCAGAAATGTTCCGCCCGGTTTCAGGACACGGTAGCATTCTGCCAGAAACCTCTGCTTATCGGGTATATGTTCCCCACTTTCTAAGGACCAGATTAAATCAAAACAGTTATCCGCAAAGGGCATATCCAAGGCGTCAGCTACCTGAAATTCCACCTCAGCCTCCAACCCCGCCTCTTTTGCCCGTTCTGTTGCTCTCGCCGCTTGTACCGGACTCAGGGTAATCCCTTGTACTTTAGCACCGAACCGTTGGGCTAAGTCCAGAGAACTCCCGCCAATCCCACACCCCACATCCAAGATGTTCTCCAGATGCTGTACTTCACCCCAACTCAGCAGTTCCTCAATTAAATCAATTTGCGCCTGACGCCGACCTTTTTTCTCGCGACCCATCGGACCATAATAACCATGGTGCATGTGTTCGCCCCAAACCTGTTCCCACAGTCCAGATGAGGCGTCGTAAAACTGCTGAATTTGACGCTGAAGTGTTGAACTCATTACTTGTCCTTTGTCTTATGTCTTATGTCTTATGTCATGGGTTTTTACCCTTTTAGATTTTACAGTGGTTTGCAACTCAATGAACTGATTTATTCATCAAATCTGATGCGAAAATCTATAAAAATGTGATAAAAGATTTTAAAGACTCTATCCAATTGACCCAGGGCGGGTGTTGTCAAACAGTGACAGGTAACAAGCCTGTTTAAATGCGTCAACCCGGCTCTACACTATAATTTGTCACGTCTCATGACTATTACGCGCACGATTTGCCTCGGATTCATAACCATGATTACCATAGGCACGTTTCTGTTAATTTTACCCATTTCTACCCAAGATGGAACCTGGAGTGATCTGATTACCGCCTTATTTACCGCCACCTCGGCTGTGTGCGTCACAGGTTTAGCCGTAGTCGATACCGGCAGTTATTTTTCTGGCGTCGGTCAGGTTTTTGTCCTCGCCCTATTCCAGCTTGGGGGGTTAGGGTATATGACAATCACGACGTTTATGTTACTCTTGGTGCGTCGGCGGTTTAATTTGCGCCATAAAATAGCGATTCAACAAGCCCTTGATCTTCCAGGTTTAGAAAAAAGTACGTTTGTTATTCGCTCAATTATTGCCACAGCATTGCTTTTTGAATTAACCGGATTTTTCCTGTTGTTACTCGTATTTGTTCCAGAACATGGCTGGAATCAAGGATTGTGGCTTGCCCTTTTTCACAGTATTAGCGCCTGGAATAATGCGGGGTTTAGTTTGTTTGCGGATAGTTTAATGGGCTATCAGTCATCTATTTTGTTAATTGGGATTATTTCGGGACTGATTATCTTGGGTGGAATTGGTCAACCGGTCATTTTTGAACTGTATTTATGGTTACGCGATCGCGTCATGAATAAGCATGAAAAACTCACATTCTCTCTGAATTTAAAAGTGGCAACCAGTACCACATTATTCCTGTTAATTTTAGGCACAATCGCCTTTTTCTTTGTGGAGGCAAATAATCCGGAAACCCTAGAAGAATTGAGTCTACAGAATCAAGTGTTAAACGCTTGGTTTCAATCAGTCACCACGAGAACCGCAGGATTTAACGCCATTGATCTGGGTAAAATGACAGCAGCGGGTTTATTTATGACAATTGCCTTCATGTTTATCGGTGCAAGTCCAGGCGGAACCGGGGGCGGTATCAAAACCACGACGTTTCGGGTGTTGGTCAGTTGTACCAAAGCCATGTTACAGGGCAAAGAGGAAGTCTATCTTTACGAACGTCAGGTGCCCCTGAACCTGATTTTAAAAGCCATGGCGGTTCTAGTCGGTTCCGTCGGGACTGTAATTCTAGCGACCATTTTAATCGCGATCGCAGATCCCCAGGTTGACTTTATCCAACTCCTATTTGAAGTGGTGTCTGCCTTTGCGACAGTTGGGCTATCCACAGGAATCACCGCCAGTCTCTCGGCTTGGGGAAAACTGATTTTAGTGGGAACGATGTTTATCGGGCGGGTGGGTATTTTGGTATTTATGGGTACCCTGTTGGGAGATCCGCGTCCTAGCCACATCCGTTATCCGGAGGAAAATCTACTGGTGGGATAATGCTAATGTCACCGAGGTCGAGTTATCATCAGTTAGGCTTGATTGAAGAAAGGACAACCGTGTGAGTTGGACATCTGTAGGGTTCTTGCGGAACCTGCGCCGCGAAAATAAGCAATTTGCCGTCATTGGTTTAGGGCGGTTTGGGCGGGGAGTTTGTTCCTCCCTGCACCACTTAGGATACGAAGTTCTGGGAACGGACATTGACGAAAAACTCGTCAGTCAAGTCTTGACGGATCAAATCGCCGCCCACGCGGTTCTACTCGACTCCACCGATCCTAAAGCCTTAAGAGAGGCGGGAATTTTTGAGTTTGATACGGTGATTATTGCGATTGGCAACTATTTACAGGAAAGTATTATTACCACGCTCAATATCAAAGAAGCAGGAGTTCCTTATGTAGTGGCTAAAGCTTCCTCGGAAGTTCATGGTAAACTCTTAGAGCGTGTTGGCGCGGATCGAGTTGTCTATCCGGAATACGAAGCCGGTTGTGCCTTAGCGCGATCGCTGACTCAGCCGTCTATTTTAGATCGCTTTGAATTAGACCCGAATCACAGTATTGTGGAGATATCAGTTCCCGAAGAGTTTCATGGCAAAACCGTGATGGAACTGCAACTGCGGAATCGCTATGGCTTAAACTTATTGGCGGTTGGTCAAGATGAGCAGTTTGAGATTAATCCCGCCCCCACAACTCGCCTGTTTAAAGGGTTTGCCATGGTGGTGATTGGCTCAAATCGAGATATTGAGCGTTTGCCTATTTAAGTAGGGAACAGTTAACAGTTAACAGTTAACAGTTAACAGGTACTGTAGGGGCGGGTTTGACTATTATCGTTTCTTACCTCACCTAGATGTGACTAAACCCGCCCCGATTCCCCTATCTTTCATCACAAAACTTGAATTTCATCCAATTGCGCGATCGCAACATCTGCATCCTGGAAATGAACTGATGTTCCCCAGCTAATTCCAATACAACCCGCCGCACCCGCACGACTTGCCATTACCATGTCCCCTGCTGAATCTCCCACCATCAGCGTTGCACTCGCACAAACGCCCAAACCTTCACAGGCTTGCAGAAATAGCGCCGGATCAGGTTTACTCAATTCTGTATCAACGCCTTGTTGCAATTGAATATAAGGCTCTAGCTGGTGACGTTTCACAAAGGCTTGCACCCCTGCAGTCGAAGCCGCCGACAGAATTCCCAATTTTAAACCCGCTTCAGACAGGGATTTGAGGACATCTAAACTTCCGGCAAATAACGGTGAAGTCCCGGCTGCATCCTTGAGATATCGCTCCGCTTCGGCAAAGGCATTATGGGCAATCTCCAGAGATTCTAACCAACCACGCCCCGTTTCGGCAATATAAGCCGCTGCAGCAATTTCACTTTCCCGACGGCTACCCACCGCCATTAATCCCGTCGGATCAAGGGTATCATCCTGAATCCCAAACGCCATCAGCAAGGGTTCGCCAGTACCGGGGATTTGAGCATCAATCAAGCGCGATCGCTTATATGCCAATTCTCGCAAAAAGACTTGTGAGTCTTCTAACGTCCCATCTTTATCGAAAATGATCGCTTCTATATTCGGGAATGTCATCTCCCGACAGCGAATGGTTACCAAGGGTTACACTCCTAGAACACGGCACATCAGCTATTAGCTTTTAAGAGCCGAAAGCCCCACGCCATACCTGTACTCAGGTTGGCGTTTGGATGGATAGGCGGTCAATCAAGGGGGTTCAATACCCCTTTGATTGACTTTCCGACGAACAAGCTTCTCTAATGACATCGTTTTGACTACGTTGCGTGTGTTGACAGTATTGGGATAGGTGCTGCTTTTCTCTATCTGACAATCGAATATTGACCTGAGTCATCCTAACAATTATGGTATGGATATGCTATTATTCTAATGTACAGGTTAATCAAATACAGCTAACCGCTGCCTGTGCGTTGAACCTTGACAACCTGGAATATGGGGTTCTGCCCAGAAATAGGCTATTCGTAGCTGCATCTGTGGGCAGGTAAAATTCCTGCAGTACAAAGGCTGAACAAAATTTCTTCGTATTGTTCCGGCGCGGAGGGGCATCCCGTGTCGTTAATAAAGCCAAGAGTCTCCTAAGTGATAACCGGATTGTCTTGGAAGCCTACACTGTACTTGAAAATTCAGTGTAGGAGTATGTCACAGATCATCTTCCCATGTTGCTGATAATTCGTACAGAATTAAAACTTAGTCGGGGCGGGCGCGAGTCGCATCTTTTGGGCAATCGAAAAGATATTAGTAAAACCCGCCCCTACACAGGCGCCAAATTCCCTCGAAGGCTGCGAAAGGTTCCCCAATATCGAGATGTTTAGTAGAACATTAAGCTGTTTAAGTCTGTCGCGGGCATTTCGTGATTCACTTGGACGGCTGGAGATGTGGATCGATTTAGCGTTAACACTGCCGCACTGAATAAGGTTAAAAATCCCACAAATCCTACTAATAATAGTTTATTGAGTTTGGCGCTAGATGTTTCTTGATCAACGGGCTGATTGACGGTAGCTGAGCAGTCTTCTCTAATGCTCGTACTCCACTCACTGCCACTCACTGCCCACAATCCTAGCAAGTTCATATCACACAAGGAGTCATTGAATTGGGTTGTGTCTTGGTGATCAATTTTCTGTGACATTAGAGGTTTCCTCGATTAACCTATACGATTAACTATCAACTAGGTAATTTTGCTTATGACGCCGACAAAGCTTTACCTTTTTATAGCGTTTCAGTATAGGCTAATCAGTCCTAAACTTATGACATTTTTAAACAAATTGAAACATTAAAGAGAGTAAAGAATGTATATTCTGTTACAGAATAATTCAGGATTAGAGGAAAAAGCACATACCATAAACCTTAAGCTATTCGTCATTTAAACTATGGCGTCTTGTACCCCCCAGCATAAGTAATGACACAGATATTTTGATACTGGATATGATAGCCAAAGGCTACACCCGCGACTTGAAAAGCTGAATTAAAGATATTTTTTCGATGCCCGCGATCGCGCACACCATCATCGATAATTAATTGCATGATAATTTCATCTGCCTGTGCCACACCATAAGAAATATTTTCACCCGCCGTGATCTGCCAACTCCCATACCGATTCAGGCGGATAAAAGGAGTGCTGCGATCGCTACCAATATGCCCAATACTTCCTGTTTCTCCTTGATCACGAACATGATCACTCGCCGCTTTTGACATCCCCAGAGATAGTTTGAACGGCGATAAGGGACGAGTGGATTGGAGAAAATCAATCGCCTCATCAACAGCGTTTACCCCTTCAATACTGCGTAAAAATACCTGTTGAGAAAGTTTGACCTGGTTACCCAAAAAGCGCTGTTTCCAGTTGTTTAAAAGCCTAAGATAAGACGTGGGCTTTGTTCGCACTTTATTCATTTCCTCAATCACCCTCAATTCCAATGGCGAGAGAATAATTGTCTGTGCTGAATTCATTGTTTATCCTGAGGTGTGGGATATCACACAATTACAATAGATCTATTGGGTTCTGGGAAAACGGCTCACGGAAGCCACCCTATCCGTGCTGTCACCAAAAACCCTACTATATACTCGCTTGCTTACCAGTTTCTCAGGAACAACGCTGTGCAAATTCCTCGACTGCACCCAGACACCATCGCCCAAGTCAAAGAACGAGCAGACATTGTTGATGTCGTCTCGGAGCGAGTTGTACTGCGAAAGCGGGGAAAGGAATATGTAGGCTTGTGTCCCTTCCATGACGAAAAGACACCCAGTTTTACCGTTAGTCCCGGCAAACAAATGTACTACTGCTTCGGCTGCGGTACGGGTGGAAGTGCGATTAAATTCCTCATGGAAGTAGAAAAACAGTCCTTCAGTGAGGTAGTCTTCGACTTAGCACGGCGGTATCAAGTGCCGGTGCAAACCCTGGAACCTGAACAACGCCAGGAATTACAGCGTCAGTTATCCTTACAAGAGCAACTGTATGAGATTGTGGCACTAGCCGCATCATTTTATCAACATGCACTACGACAACCCCAAGGACAGCAGGCGCTGGAGTATTTACAATCTCAGCGCCGTCTGGATGAGGAAACGATCCAACAGTTTCAGATAGGGTATGCGCCGGCGACGTGGGAAACCCTGTACCGCTATCTAATCGAACAAAAAGGCAAACCGGTACAACTGGTAAAAGATGCTGGATTAATCTTGCCACGCAAATCAGGAGACGGCTATTATGATCGGTTTCGCGATCGCATCATGATTCCGATTCATGATCGTCTTGGGCGAGTCATTGGTTTTGGCGGGAGATCATTAGGTGATGAACTTCCCAAATATCTGAATTCTCCAGAAACGCCTCTATTTAATAAAGGGAAAACCTTATTTGCTTTAGACAAAGCCTACAACGCCATTGGGGATAAGGATCAAGCCGTTGTCGTCGAAGGCTATTTTGATGCGATCGCGCTGCATCGAGTGGGGATTCAAAACGTTGTCGCCTCATTGGGTACAGCCTTAAGCCTGGAGCAAATGCGCCAACTACTGCGTTACAGCGAATCCAAACAAATCATCCTCAACTTTGACGCCGACAAAGCCGGAACCACAGCCGCCGAACGCGCGATCGGAGAAATTGCCGACTTAGCCTATCAAGGACAAATTCAACTGCGGGTACTCAACCTCCCCGATGGTAAAGACGCCGACGAATTCCTTACCCATACCCCTGATGGGGCAAAACAATACCAACAGCTCTTACAAAATGCGCCCTTATGGTTAAATTGGCAGATTGATCAACTCCTCATAGGTAAAGATCTCAAACAAGCCAATCAATTTCAACAGGTGGCACAGAAAATTGTCAAATTGCTGTACCAATTAGAAGATATTAATCAACAAACCTATTATATTGATTATTGTGCCGAAAAGCTGAGTCGCGGAGAAGCCCAAATGATTCCTCGACTCATCCAAATTTTCCAAACTCAACTGAATAAATTACGCCAGACTCCGATCAAGAAAAATGAGAAATCCAATCTTAACCAGAAAAACTTACCTGTCTCGATCGACTTATCCATTAGCCAAGAACACAGTCTACTCGAAGAAGCGGAAGCCTTACTCTTACGAATTTATCTGCACCGTCCCGAATATCGCCAGACTATTATTGAAACTTTAGATACCAAAGATTTGCTATTTAGTCTTGCTCCCCACCGATTTTTATGGCAGCAAATATTAGACCTGCAAGCCATCGCTCAACCCATCCTATCCCAGCAACCTGAAAAGCTCATCTCCTTACTCCAAGACCGCAGTATCCAGTTTCCAGAGGAGATGGTTATGGTGGAACATTTATTCCACTTAAATGAAAAGCGTATTGAAGATATTACTCGCACACCTTTAGCAATTCGCTCCGCCGCTGCTTGTTTAGAAGTCGTGACGTGGAACAAGCACAAGCGATATTGTTTGGAGAAATGGCAAAATCTGAATATTGCCACTGACCCAAACCGTAAGGACTACTATTCTGAAGGAATTAAGGAAGCCTATAAACGCTTGCAAGAGTTACAGAAAATGCGTCAAGCTAACATGTTAGACATCCACAAATTCACCCCCATTTAATATTATGTCCGGAAACTTTTAAAAGCAAAATAAAGTATCGCGGGTTTGGCGACCTGTGGTAGGGTTGGTACCTGTCGCAATTTGACACAATTGTTCTTCGGCTTTGGGATCAAGAAAAGCATCGGTAAAATCAGCCCCTTCAATCGTCGCGCCATCAAACTGAGCATTGAAAGCGTAGGCACCTTCAAGCACGGCATTTTTCAAATTAGCACCATTCAAACGTGCTTTATCTAACGTTGAGTAACTGAGGTTTGCTCCTTCCAAGTTTGCCAATTTCAGATTAGCACCAAAAAAACTGACTCCCTGCAAATCGGCATGGCTAAAATTACTTTCTCGCAAATCCGCTTGGTTAAAACTGGCATCAGTCAGCACACGCTCCGAAAAATCTGAATTAACCAAAGATTCTTTGGTATAATCCACAGCCAAAGCTGGGGCGGCGGGAAGCATTGCTATAGCAAAAGGGCTAGCGATAAACAGCCATAAGCTAACTACCCAAACTAAAATGAATCTGAACATAGTTTTGGCAATCTGTAGATATTTATTTATATAATTATCCTACCAGTCAATCGTCATCAATCGCCCTGTCAAAAAGGGGTTAATTTTCGCTCCCTTGAGTATGACAAATGACAAATAACAAAGGACAATTAGGAGAACAACTCGTTGCCACCTGGTTACAAGCACAAGGTTGGACTATCTTACATCATCGATGGCATTGTCGTTGGGGAGAAATCGACTTGATTGCCTACTGGGATGTAGAGGAGAGGGAAAATCCCCTATCTAATCTGGGTAGAAACCCCCAACTCTATCCCCCTACCCCCCCACCACCAAACGCTGAGTCACATATCCTAGCATTTGTCGAGGTAAAAACTCGCAGTCGAGGGAATTGGGATGCCGATGGTGGATTGGCAATTACATCCTCTAAGCAAGCCAAACTTTGGCGAACAGCCGAACTATTTTTAGCAGAACATCCCGATTTAAGTGATCTTCCTTGTCGGTTTGATGTCGCCCTGGTTCGCTACCACCGTCTTTGCCAAAGCTCACGCCCTGTTGCCATCAGTGACGTGTTACCAACTTCAGCCCCTCAATTCGGTGAACCCTTTACTCTGGGAGGATATGAGCTTATTCTACAAAACTATATCGAGTCAGCTTTCTGTTGACCAAGGGCGGGTTTTGTGGAGCACTTATCGGTAGATACTCATAAATGGTAAAACTCGCCCTGAGGAAGGCATGGCTTTTCTATTCGTCCCGATGTTGGAGTCTGATTGATGGGAACTGATACATTTACGCGACACAATACGGGAAATTCCCGGACAATGCAGCGATAGCAACACCATCTGAATTGATGGTGAAGGCGGTATCCCGCAAAGCTTTGAGCATAAAGCCCAAAGCGCCATTCATGTCTCGCGGCAAAA
>NZ_JAVKEW010000078.1:0-21178 GCF_040226375.1 Coleofasciculus sp. G2-EDA-02
GAGCAGCAAACTGGCTATCGCATCCGCTGGTAGGTCTTTAACACTTGCCGATAACGTAGTGCGCTTAGCACTTAGGCTGGTAAGCACAGCTTTAACTTATTTGGCTAAAGCTCCGTGTCTTTAGACCGGGGTTGCTTACAACATTCTCCGGCTTAACAAGCTCTATGGAGTTTCTTATCTAATAGCTTGACAGCCCTTTATGAAATTAGGATGAAATACCTCGTCTAAACCTGAATCAGAACAACAGCTTGCTTTTCATCCTGATTTCACTTTCGCCTGTTTTACTAAGGGTAAAAGTAAGTATTAATACTCAGTCGAGTTGGAGCAAGCTGTTATGATCTGTGCGAGTACATCCGTGAGCCAAGTTACCACGTTTGACCTAAATCAACTAAACCAGCGATTTGAAAGCGCACATCCAAGAGATATTCTAACCTGGTGTCTAGAGAATATTCCCACCGGACTGGTGCAAACCACAGCGTTTGGTGTTACAGGTATCGTCATCATTGATATCCTCTACCGCGTTCTCGCTCCCCAACCCCCAGTTCCGGTACTGTTTCTCGACACGCTGCACCACTTTTCCCAGACTCTAGAATTCGTTGAGAAAGCCAAATCGGTCTACAGGTTAGATTTACACGTCTACAAATCCTTACAAGCCAACTCCCGCTCAGATTTCGCCGCTCGTTACGGACACGAACTCTGGCACAAGGATATTGAAAAATTCCATTATCTGACGAAAGTTGAACCGCTACAACGGGGTCTAGCCGAACTAGATACTGTTGCTTGGATTAATGGTCGCCGTCGGGATCAAGGGAAAACTCGCGCTAATCTCTCAGTATTTGAACTGGATAATAACAGACGAATGAAAATTAATCCCTTGGCAAATTGGACGCGCCAACAGACATGGGCATACATAGCGGAGCATAGTGTGATTTACCACCCCCTCCATGACCAAGGGTATGCAAGTATCGGTGATGAACCGCTGACGACGCCAGTAGTTTCAGGGGAACACGAACGGGCGGGGCGCTGGCGCGGTATAGGAAAAACCGAGTGTGGTATTCATATTTGACAATCTCCGGTCTAAAGACGCGGAGTTTTCTGCGACGGAGGTATAATTATTGTCGTCGCTCAGGGGTCACGGATCAGGGGTGACGCCGCCACTCCTTTACAAAACTAAATATCTTTTTGGTAAATAGGGGGTGACACCCCTCATCCCATAAGTTTATAATTGTGCATAGTAGATGCACCCTGATAATCCGGAGAGTTGCTTAGGTGACTCTCTTTTTTTTGTCTTTTGTCTTTTGTCATTCGTCCTTGGCAAATCAGGAACCGATCATGGGGAGTTGCTAACGCAGTCGTCTCGCCGCGATCGCAAGTCGTCTCAGCTTGACCAAAGTGACTAACCCGATACTTAATCCTAAGGCAACATAGCTGGGTAATCCCAGCCAGAAAAGCGCGATCGCAACTCCACCAATAGCAACGTAGATGGTAAATTCAACAGTTAGATA
Organism: Coleofasciculus sp. G2-EDA-02; assembly: GCF_040226375.1. Taxonomy (NCBI): domain Bacteria; kingdom Bacillati; phylum Cyanobacteriota; class Cyanophyceae; order Coleofasciculales; family Coleofasciculaceae; genus Coleofasciculus; species Coleofasciculus sp. G2-EDA-02. The sequence goes on from NZ_JAVKEW010000078.1 coordinate 1,506, forward strand.
GATCAAGGTTTTGGCGATCGCTTTTACACCACGCCGGATAAAATCGCGCTATGGTTCGTTCATTGATTTTTATAGATGAAACCAAAAACCCATAAAGGTCAATTAACGGTTTGGAAAGACGAAAGGGGTTTTGGCTTTATCAAACCCGATAATGGCGATCAAGACGTTTTTCTGCATATCACTGGATTAAAGAATCCTAATCGCCGTCCCCAAGTCGATGACATTATCCTTTATCAAGTAACCGTTGACAACAAAGGAAAACTTCGTGCTAGCAATGCTGTCATCGAAGGAACGGCATCTCAGCCTAGTCCAAAACAGTTAGCAAAAACCTCTGCTAAAAGAAAGCGATCGAAAAAGAGAACAAAATCGTCTTCATTAGTCTGGCAAGTTTTGTTTTTATCTCTATTTCCTATCGGCGGTTCAGTTCACTTGGCATCAATAACATCAAATTTTATTCCTCTGCTGATGTATTTGAGCATGAGTGGGTTAACCTTTCTCCTTTATGCTCACGATAAGTCCCATGCTAGAACCGGAGAATGGAGGATACCTGAAAAAACGTTACATTTGTGCGAACTAGCAGGTGGATGGTTAGGTGCTTTCATTGCTCAACGCACCCTACGCCACAAAAGCAGCAAAAATTCTTACCAAGTCGTATTTTGGGTAATTGTGGCTTTTCATATTATGTTTTGGAGCGCTTGGCTGTTAAAATATTTATTTAATTGAGTAGAAATCATAATTTCCTTCCAGTCCAAGATTTTGCTAGACTTCAGATGACTTAGTTGGTATTTGTATCTCCAGCCATGACAGCGACTCCAGTACCATCCCAATCCCTCAGCGCGATCGCACAAGCTACTCGCCAAGCGGCGCGACTGTTGGCGGTTATGTCCACTGATACCAAGAATCTAGCCATTGAAGCGATCGCGAAAGCCTTAGAAACCGCAACAGCAGATATCTTGGCGGCGAATGTCGCGGATTGTCAAGCCGCAGAAGCGGAGGGTATCCCTAAACCCCTGTACAATCGCCTGAAGCTGGATGAGACGAAACTAAACGCCGCGATCGCGGGGGTGCGGGATGTGGGTAGGTTGACTGATCCCATTGGCGCAATCCAAATTCATCGGGAAGTCGATAAAGGATTAGTTCTCAAGCGTGTCACTTGTCCCCTGGGAGTCTTAGGCGTTATCTTTGAAGCACGTCCCGATGCGGTGATGCAAATTACCTCCCTGGCGGTAAAATCGGGGAATGGGGTGATTCTCAAAGGCGGGAAAGAAGCAGTACGATCCTGTGAAGCGATTGTTAAGGCGATTCATAAAGGATTATCTACAAGTTCAATTGATCCGGCTGTGGTGCAACTCTTAACCACCAGAGAGGAGACGATGGCGCTATTGCAGTTGGATAAATACATTGATTTAGTTATTCCCAGAGGATCGAATGCCTTTGTCGGTTTTGTTCAAGATAATACCCGGATTCCGGTATTGGGTCATGCTGATGGAATCTGTCATGGTTATATTGATCGGGCGGCTGACTTGCAAAAAGCGGTAGAGATTACTGTCGATGCGAAAACTCAGTATCCGGCGGTGTGTAATGCGATAGAAACCCTACTGGTACATCGTGCGATCGCGCCGAGCTTCCTTCCCCTAGCCGCAAAAGCCTTGAAAGAACGGCTGGTGGAACTCCGTGGCGATGAAGCGACTTGCCAAATGATTGACTGTTCAGCCGCCACAGATGCAGATTGGTCTACAGAATATAATGATTTAACTCTGTCGATTAAAATCGTAGACTCTCTGGAAGCAGCAATTAATCATATTAATACCTACGGTTCTGGGCATACCGATGTTATTGTTACCGAAGATGCAGACATTGCCCAGATATTCCTCAATCAAGTGGATAGCGCGAATGTTTTCCACAACTGTTCGACTCGGTTTGCGGATGGGTTCCGGTATGGGTTTGGCGCCGAAGTCGGAATTAGTACAAATAAATTACCGCCCCGTGGTCCTGTAGGATTAGAAGGATTGGTGACGTATAAATATCAAATGACAGGTCAAGGTCATATCGTTGCGAGTTATAGTGGCAAGGATGCCAAATCCTTTACCCATAAGGATTTGGATTGAAGGAAACCTAAACCGAATCAGTGTTTCAACTTTAAAGCAACAGAAACGCGATCGCAATGGCAATCACCACAGCCAAATGGACAATAGACGAGTATCACCGCATGATTGCGGCAGGGATCTTAGAGGATCGGCAGGTGGAACTACTTCAGGGAGAAATTGTCGAGATGTCACCAGAAGGAGAACCCCACGCCTACTTCAGTAGTGAAGCTGGGGAATATCTGATGCGGCGGTTATGCGATCGCGCCATGGTTCGCTTAGCCAAGCCGATTACACTCCCAAACAACTCTGAACCTGAACCCGATATTGCCATTGTGCAACGATTGGGGCGTGAATACCTAGAGCATCACCCTTATCCAGACAACATTCTTTGGTTAATTGAGTATTCCGAGTCCAGTTTAGAGAAAGACTTAGAGATAAAACGTAAAATTTATGCCCAAGTTGGTATTTCTGAATACTGGGTCATTAACCTAAAAAGAAGACAACTGATTGTATTTCGAGATCCCCAAGATGGAGAATACGCTTCCCGATCGACGCTAACGGGAGGAAGAATTTATCCCCTAGCGTTTCCTGATATAAGTATATCCGTCGATTCTATTGTCAGTATATAAATGAAGACATATAACAATTTTACTTGAGATATAAAACGGAGGTAGACAAAGGGACAGGAAACAGGAAACAGGAAACAGGAAACGGGAAACGAGAATAGTAAATAAATACAAATGTTTTTATATTATGCTAAAATAGTATTAAATTGTCCAATCTTCGATTGCCAACCCTGCCACTTTCCCGAAATCTCGATGATTGCGGGTTAAGAGAATTAATCCGCGAGATAGTGCAATTGCCGCGATTCTTGCATCCATCTTTGCCCGTTGAATCCGTTTTGACTTTAATTGCTCAAATGTTGTAGCTGCACCCGGATCAAATGGTAGGATGGGTAACACTTTAAAGTCATTAACGAGCCGCGCCATCATCTCATATCCTTTCACTACATCATTTAGGCTACGCTCACGATTAATATAGGCGTGACAACCAAGCATTTGTTCGTGAAAAGTGACAATTGATACGGCAAAATTCGATAGCGGGTGATGAGCCATGTGTCTCGAAAGCTTGCTATAATCCTTCCCTGTTTGACGCTGAAGAACGCTCAGATGGTCTGTATCCAATAAATATTTCATAACTCGTCTTGTGCTTCTAGTACAGACTCATCACCTTGGCGAATTGCTCGTCCGTAAGCCAGTACCTCCTCAAAGGCAGGTTCATCTTTGAAAGACCCTGTAATTTGTTGTAGCCAATTTGTCGGTTGAGGATTTGCAAGTTGTTTCTGCAATTCGGCGATCGCTGCTTCAACTGCTACCATACGTTTTTCTAAAGAGGTGTTGTTTGCCATTGGGTTTTCTGGTCTTCCGTAGTTGGTGTACTCAATTGTTAGTTTAAGGCTCCCAAATATTGAACAGCAAGAGATTTAATCTAGGGTTACTTTTTCACCTTGTAACTCGAACAAAAATAAGCGATCGCGTTCGTCTTGGAAAATGGGTTCAACCGATGCTAGGACAAGGGGAGAGTGAGTGGTAATCAGGGTTTGGACGTATGTAATTCTTGCAACATTAGATAATCCCCATCGCCACTGTATTTTTACCTCATTTTGGGCGTCGTCTCTCTCATTTGACTCTACCTCAACGTAAACGTTAGGTAGAGACGCGCCATGGCGCGTCTCTACATCAACCTATTTTTTGGTACTCTTGCGACTCTTCGAGGATGTTGAGGATTTTGAGGATTTTGATTTTTTGGAACGGCTGCTGGATTTCTTCGCGGCTAAGAGTTCCAAAGCTTTTTCTAGGGTAATATCCTCAACCGATTGATCATCAGGGATTCCCGCATTAGTTTTACCATGCTTGATATATGTCCCATAAGGACCCTCGTAGATATTGACGGGTTCTTTATCCTCTGGATGCGCCCCTAATTCCCGTAATGGAGTCTTGGATTTGCTGCGACTACCCCCTTTGGATTTTTTCGGCTGAGACAATATCTCCAATGCACGATCCATAGAAATTGTCAATACATCGTCCTCTTTTTTGAGGGAACGATAATCTTTTCCCTCTTTACCTTGGTTATGGACAACATAAGGACCAAAACGTCCCAATCCCGCCTGAACTTTGCCCCCAGTTCCAGGATGAACACCTAGAGTACGCGGGAGTGCTAATAGACCCAGCGCCATGTCTAGGGTGACATCTTCCATGTTCACCCCTTTGGGTAAAGACATCCGCTTCGGTTTCTTATTCTCCTCAGAGACTTCACCCAATTGGACATAAGGACCATAACTCCCGGTTAACAGATAAATCGGTTCGCCCGTTTCCGGGTGCAGTCCCAGTTTTTCCGGTCCTTGGGTTTTTTGCTTGAGGATAATCTCTACCTGTTCTGCATCCAGTTCAGAGGGGGTCAAGTCTTGGGGAATGGATGCGGTGACGGAACCCTCGCCATTTTCGGCTTCGATGTAGGGACCAAATTTACCAATACGAACTTTAACATCCAGATTTTCCAGTTCGATACTCCGGGCTTCATTGGGGTCAATTTGGTCTTCCCGTTCGCGCACTTGGGTTTCTAAGCCATTGTCGCCCCGATAGAATTTCTCCAGATAGGGTAACCATTCGGCTTCTCCGGTGGAGATTTCGTCTAGGGTTTGTTCCATTTTGGCGGTAAAGCTGGTGTCTACCAAGTCCGGGAAGTGTTTCTCTAGTAAACTGGTGACGGCAAAGGCGGTGAAGGTGGGGATGAGGGTCTTTTTTTGCATTTGGGCATAGCCGCGATCGATAATTGTACCGATAATGCTGGCGTAGGTACTAGGACGCCCAATTCCTTCACTTTCTAGGGTTTTGACCAGGGAGGCTTCGGTGTAGCGCCCTGGTGGTTGGGTTTCATGACCGATGGCTTCCAGGTTTTGGCACTCTGGATGATCCCCAGGGGTTAAGGGGGGAAGGACAACTTCTTGGTCTTCTAAGGCGGCTTCGGGATCATCAGAACCCTCCACATACGCCCGGAGGTAACCGGGAAAATCGATGCGTTTTCCTGTAGACCGAAATCCTGCATCTTCGACTTCGAGGTCTACGGTAATGTGGGTTTGGCGCGAGTCTGCCATTTGGCTGGCGACGGTGCGTTTCCAAATTAACTCATACAGTTGCAATTCGCGACCCGATAATCCGGTGTCTCTGGGGGTACGGAACGTGCTTCCGGCGGGGCGAATGGCTTCGTGGGCTTCTTGGGCGGCTTTACTTTTGGTGCTGTACTGACGCGGTTTGGGGCTGAGGTATTGCTGACCATACATTTGTTCGACGCAACTCCGGGCTGCTGCGATCGCTTGCTCGGATAAATGCACCGAATCTGTCCGCATATAGGTAATATACCCCTGTTCGTACAAGTTTTGAGCCGTCCGCATTGTATCCCGTGCCGATAAGCTTAATTTGCGGTTGGCTTCCTGTTGCAGGGTGGATGTGGTAAATGGGGGGGCGGGTTTGCGGATGACGGGGCGTTCGTCTAGGTTAGTCACTGTCCAGGTTTTGTCCAACAGCCGCGCCTGCAAGTCTCGCGCCTCAGCTTCATTCAGCAGCCGCACCGTTCGCCCTTCAATAATTTGCCCCGTGTTGGCGTCGAAATCACTTCCCGTGGCAATTTTTGTCCCCGCTAGGGTGACGAGGCGGGATTCAAAGGGGGTGTTGTCTTGGTCTAAAAGGGCTTTTAAGTCCCAATAACTCCCTTGACGGAATGCACGGCGTTGGCGTTCTCGATGCACCAAAAGCCTTACCGCAACGGATTGGACGCGCCCCGCTGATAATCCCCAGGCAATTTTTTTCCACAACAGAGGTGAGAGGGTATAACCTACCAATCGGTCTAAAATTCGCCGGGTTTCTTGGGCGCGTACCAGTTGGTCATCAATATCCCGACAATTTTGCAGGGCGTCACGAATCGCTTCTTGGGTAATTTCGTGAAAAACCATGCGTTTGCAGGGAACTTTGGGTTTGAGGACTTGCAATAAATGCCAACTGATGCTTTCCCCTTCTCGGTCTTCGTCTGTGGCTAGGACTAATTCTTCGGCGTCTTGTAGGGCGTCTTTGAGTTGTTTGACGACTTTCTTTTTATCCTTGGGGACAACGTAGATGGGTTCAAAATCTGCTTCCACGTTTACCCCCAACTGCGCCCATTTTTCTCCCTTGATGGCTTCAGGGATCTCACTAGCCGATTGAGGAAGGTCACGAATATGACCCATTGACGCTTCTACTTGGTAGTCCGAAGGCAAGTAGTTACGAATGGTGCGAGCTTTGGTGGGAGATTCGACGATGACGAGGGTGGTCATGGGAGTCCTCAAAATAGCAGCTTAGCTGAACAGTCTAATCTAAGTCGTTTTGGCGAGGTGTCAAGTCATTGATCCGCCTTCAGGGAGTTTGAACCTTTCCCTTCGTTCAAGAGAACCCCAAAGTCGTTACTAGCAGGGCTATGCCTGGAATACAGTCCCAGTTAGTCCCATACTACGTTATTGCTTTGGGTCGATCATCTATAACATATCTCTTCTTCTCTTATATATCCCATCTCAACGGTAACTGCACTTTTTCCAGAGAGAAGGTGGGGGAGATTTCTATTGCTCGTGAATATGATGACTATTAGCTAATTCAAGGATATGTTACTCACTGTGCAAAACTAGCCACTTCTACAGGACGTTCAACAGCTAAGGATTTACGTTGGCGTTTAATCCGCTCAATTTCGTGAAGGGTTTGTGCGGTAAAATAGCTCTCGCCACAATCAGGGCAACTGAGGATTGGAATATTTTCGATCACGAGTAAGTCTTCACCCTTGCCGTATGCTCTAGTAATCTGGCGGATGATTACACTGTCACTTCCACAAATATCGCACATCATATAGCATTTTCCCGTTTTTCGTTTTTAAGGTACATATACTGTAATGATAACTAGCTTCCCAGTTGGACTCAGCTTGGCAATTAACTCGACTTCCCCACCATCAAGAGTTGTACCTCGAATGCGGTATTTCGATTCGGCGGTCGCCCTATCTTTTTGACGTTCCAGTATCTCGCCTGTCAGAATGCCTTGTTCAATATCATAGATCGTGAGGGTATCCTCACTCATTTCTTCTTCAGCGTGGAGTGTCATCACATATTTTTGTGAGCGAATCTTTTCTCGCATTCGTTGCAAGATTTCATTGAACATAGCATTACTAATTTCATAAACCTGTGTCCAAAATGATTATCCTAGTTTTCATGGATTTGTTCTAATGCAAATCTTTAGCCGATCGCACTCCCAATCATCAGTTGCTAGATCTGCCTCGATCAGGAGTCGGATCTGCATTGCCTACCTGACATCACATCCTTTTTAACAAGGGGCTAAAGTTAACGCTTCACCCGTGAGACTAAAGGCGCGAACTTCGGTAATTTTTACCTGGACTAACTGTCCTTTTAATTGATTAATATCGCCGCTAAAGAACGTCAACCGATTCCCCCGCGTGCGTCCCATAACTTGGCTGGAATCCTTGGGATTTTGGTCTTCGACGAGAACCTCTTCAATCCGCCCAAAATACCGTTGCGATCGCGCGGCGGCTTTTATACTAACTAAATGGTTAAGTCGTTGCAAGCGATCGCTCTTGACCTCCTCACTTAGTTGATTCTCCCACAGGGCGGCGGGTGTACCGGGGCGAGGGGAGTAAGCGGCGGTGTTTAATTGGTCAAATTCAATATCCTCCACCAGTTTCAATGTATGCTCAAACTGTGCCTCGGTTTCTCCCGGAAAGCCGACAATCGCATCCGCACTAATCGACGCATCGGGCATATAATTGCGAATCGTATCAATAATTCGGCGATATTTTTCCTGAGTGTATCCCCGCGCCATGGCTTTGAGGATATCGTTATCCCCGGATTGGAAGGGAATGTGGAAATGTTCGCAAACTTTCGGCAATTCCTTACAAGCGCGAATCAATCGTTCCGTGAAATAACGGGGGTGACTCGTGGCAAACCGAATCCGCTCAACTCCGGGGACATCGTGAACATAATAAAGTAAATCTGTCAAGGTGTGCTGATGCCGTCCCGATTCAGTTACGCCAGGTAAATCTCGCCCATAGGCATCAATATTTTGTCCCAGCAGCGTAATTTCCTTATACCCTTGGCGTCCTAATTCTGCCATTTCCTCCCGAATCGCCTCTGGGGTGCGGGATTGTTCCACGCCGCGTACATTGGGGACAACGCAGTAGGTGCAGCGTTCGTTACAGCCGTAAATCACATTTACCCAAGCGGTAACCGTGCTATCGCGGCGGGGTTTGGTAATGTCTTCGACGATATGGATGGGTTCAGTGGCGACAATTTGGTTTCCGTCACCGACTTGTTCGAGTAAGTCTTTCAGGCGATTGGCGTGTTGGGGTCCCATAACTAAATCCAATTCTGGGACACGTCGCAGCAGCGCTTCTCCTTCCTGTTGAGCGACACAGCCGGCAACAATTAAGGTAAGGTCAGGTTGTTCTTGTTTCCGCTTTGCTTGTCTACCGAGGTAGGAATAGACTTTTTGTTCGGCGTTATCGCGAATTGTGCAGGTGTTGTAGAGGATGAGGCTGGCGTCATTGGGGTCTTCTGACCACTCAAATCCCATATCTTCTAAGATACCAGCCATGCGTTCCGAGTCGGCTTTGTTCATCTGGCAGCCAAAGGTGGTGATATGGTAGCGACGGGGAGAGGTGGTCATGGTACAGGGTTTTGAGATAGCGTACAGATTATTATTATAGGTTTTGGTTGTTGATGGGATGAGTATGCCATCTACCTTGTGCGATCGCACAAGTTTGTAGTTTGTAGTTTGTAGTCGGGGCTTTAGCCCCTTTCCAAGAGCGATCGCGCTAACCTAGTTCATAAATCTTTTGGGCGGTGTACGGTACATCCTTGTGTTTTTTTAACGCAGAGGGACGCAGAGGTCAACGCAGAGGGGCGCAGAGGTGTTTATATTTTACAGGTCTATTTGGTATCGCGGCGTAAGTCCTGAAGTTGTGTGACAGCCTAAGTCAAGTCAGATTTGAGTTTAATGCTATGGTGTATAGTCATAAAGTTGAGATTTTTTTATGACATCTGTCTCGATTGAACTTCCCCAAACGGTATTTTCTGCACTGAGAAAGAATCCAGATGAGTTTGTCCAAGAGATGCGAATAGCCGCTGCTGTAAAATGGTATGAACTGGGGCAAATATCTCAAAGTAAAGCCGCTGAAATTGCTGGAATAACTCGCGCTGAATTCATTAATGCGTTGTTTCGGTATCAAGTAGATTTTATGCAATACACGGCTGAGGAGTTGGCAGAGGAAATGGCGAATGTTGATTAAGCGCGTGGTGATTAATGCTTCACCTCTGATTGTCCTATTTAAAAGTCAACAAGCTGATTTATTGCCTCAACTTTTCTCGGAAATTATCGTGCCAGTCGGTGTCTGGGATGAAGTAACAGGAACCGCTCAAAACGATGCCGCTTCTCGACAATTATCTAAGGTCACTTGGGCGCGACGAGTAGAAAGTGGAGAGATCCCACAAGAAGTGGCGGCGTGGGATTTAGGCAAGGGGGAATCGGAAGTATTAAGTTTGGCTCTAAACGATTCCAATTTGGCGGCGATTGTTGATGATAGAGCCGCACGTCGCTGTTGTCAAGCTTTAAGTATTCTTACAATTGGAACAGGTCGCTTAATTATCCTGGCAAAACAACGAGGATTAATTGATTACGTGTCTCCCAGAATTCAAGCCTTGCAAGATGCTGGTTTGTGGTTGTCAGATAATTTAATTAATCTACTCAAACAACAAGCAGGAGAGTAATTCATCTGCATCTTATTTGTCACCGTATCTGGCGCAACGAAGGGAGGTAAGTTGTTAATGGCAGATTAGGAGATTGAAAGATTTTGTAGGGGCGGGTTTCACGACTATCTTTTCGGTTGCACCCGGATGTAACTAAACCCGCCCCGACTCAGGTGTCTAGACTTTCCATGAAAAGTTCGCATCTGAAGGGGTGAGCGGGTTGGTGAATCTTTAGATTGTGGCTGGCGACTCTCTATGTGTGGTTAACGACTCTTTGAGTGTGGCTGACGAGTCTCTATGTGTGGCTGACGAGTCTCTGGGCGTGGCTAGCGAGTCTTTATGTGTGGCTGACGAGTCTCTGGGCGTGGCTGACGAGTTTCTATGTGTGGCTGACGAGTCTTTGAGCCTGGAACAAGCCCTCGCGAACCGCCTAAACGACTCAATCAACATAAGCAACCCGACAGGAAGCAAGTTGGGGTACTTCACTGACTATTCTAGACTAAACCTTGTAGGGGCACGACATGTCGTGCCCCTACAGATGGTTATGGTGGTTCAACCGTGAAAGCTGAAATCCCTACAGCTTTGGCTTAACAACTAGCGCCACTATCAACGCAGGTGTACCGCCAATTAACCCGATAATCAGCCAACGGCGAAAATCAAACCCCTTGTGTCGAGCCAGGAGCGCCGCGATAATGCCAATGATGCAGTGAATCGTTAACAGGAGATAGGGATTGAGTTGTAGGGGGAAAGTAGACAGCAAAGCGAACTCCTCTGAATCGATTCGATAAATATCTATTCGCCATCAACCATAGCAGATTTTGTCACCAACGCTTTCACCTGAAAAGGCAGATAAAAAGACGCTTCTTTTCTGTTTTTATATTTTACTCTGCTCTCCCTGGTTCGGTTCACTCAACCTGCCGAATAAATTGAACCCAACGGCTTGTTTATCTTGAACCTCCAGTAAAATCACCGAATAGGCGATTACTTCATCAATCGCTAAACAAATCACCCCCACTAACACCAAAAACATCCCAGTAATAAACAAAAAAATGGGGAGTTGTGCCAGGAAGGTTATCCCCATAAAAAAATGGAGGGCAATGGCAAATGATGTCAACACAAAAAAAACAACCGCCAATGTGTCGCAAAGGGTTGAATTCCGCACATACCAGGCGCGGCGCAACAGATTATTCAGTTGATGTTCTAAACTTAAAAAGCGAATATCTTCTCCCGAATCGAACTGTCCTTGGTGCATTAACTCTTTCGCAATGATTCTTCTCTCGTTGTTCAATAACCGGATACGATTTAATAAAGAAGACTGTCTCGCATTTAATCCTAAAAAGAACAAACCACTGGATGAAATCATCACGGCGGGTGCAAGGATGGCTTGAATGACTTGAGTTACAGTGAGAGACATTTGATCCATTATTTTCCTGGGTACTCACTAGCGAAATCTTGAGCAGTATAGCGCAGGATTCCCCTGAAATGCGATTGTCATAAGTAATAAGTTATCCCAGGAATTATTTTGTAGCTTATGTTACTGTTTTGGCTTTTAGCTCCCCCTTCCTTGCCCCTTAAAAAGGGGTAAGCCATGGGATGGGGATCTTTTATAGGCTTTAAGAATTTCCGCTTCTGCCTGTTTCAACGGTGTAATATCCCCAGGGACAAGTTTCCACGCCAGCCAGCGATAACTCCCCTCTTGGTGACGAATGCGATTGAGGATTTAATTCCTCTGGGCGACGGCAAAGTATTTCTTTAAAAAAGGTTTACAGAAATTCATATATTTGCGTTTATACTAAACATTAAGACTGTTACATTAACGCAAGCATAGACATTCAGGGCAAAATTTTCCCACCCGTTCAGAAAGCAGGGAGAGCCAGGTAAAAATGCCTACGGGTATGAATTTGCCAAAGGAATCTACCAGCCAACAATAGGCTCAACGGATGTCAATCATCCGATTTGTTGAATATCCTCACCACAGACTAGGAGTATTTCATGCTGGTAACAACCCCATTAGAAAAAAGTCTCACGGTTAAACGCCTGCTTAATCTTTGGGCTTCCCGCTATGTTCCTGACTTATCCACGCTTTCATTAACCAGCCACAAATGCACAACAACTGAGTTAATGGAAGCCGCCTCTCCCCAAGGGCGAGAGAAAACCGCGAGTAAACTCTCTCAACTGATAGAAATTCACTGCAAATGTGCAGGTATCCGCACGAGTATTCTCTTCTCCTACATTCCCAATGTTGTGAACTTAACCGAATCCCAGGGCATTGCCACATCCTCAGCACAGGTTTATCAGAAGGTTTTATCCGTCTATCAAAAACAGTCACCGAATTCCGGCTTAATCACTGCCTTATCTCAGGTGGAAGCCGTTGATATCTCGACCGATTTATATAAAGTCTCGGTTATGCCCAAATTAGAGCTACCCGAAATATCATCCCTCGTTACCATTCTCACCCCAGAATTAATGCAATTTCAGTCGCAACATTTATCAGCCAGTAATCAGAAGATTCTGGGATTTATGAGTACCCAATTTCATCTGAGCTCAAAGGTTTTACTAAATCGGTTAAGCCTACCCGAACAGTTATTACTCTCTCCCTACTTCAAATTTATTGAAGAGCAAGTTTGTATTCCTTGGCAACGGGTATGCGCGGCGGCGGGTCAACATTCCCTTAATTCTCCTATATTAGCCTTAGTCGAGCAACTCCTACCCAAAAGTCAGGAAATTGCCGCACGAGTTTATCGCAAAGCATTGGAACTCTATCCCAATTATCGCAGCCGTCGCGGGAAACTGGATGCTCCAGAAGTAAAAGCCTCAAGTATCCGCGATGTCGAGATGTTTCAAGCCTACCTTTGGGTTTGTGTTTTGGAACAGAATATGGCAGCGATGGAAAAGGAACTTTTTCCCTTATGTGAAATGGTTTATCCCAGTGTGAACGTAAGTTGGGAATTAGTGGACAAAATGGTTAAACTGCTGGTAGAAAAGATTATCATCCGCCTAGACACTCAGCAAAAATCAATCGTTCAGCCTTATACCACCGCCATGCAGAAATTGTTCGCTTGTCGTTAAAGGGAACGGGGAATGGGGAACGCTTGAATCAGGGGGAGCAGGGGGAGCAGGGGGAGCAGGGGGAGCAGGGGGAGCCGGGGAAACGACGGTTAGCTTAGATAATGCCTTCAAGCCAGTACAATTTGATAACGCGGTGTGTTACAGATTGCGAGTGTTCCAGACATAGCCGGCTAGGTGTCCGTTGCGTGTTCCCTGTTCCCTCTGATTTAACCTTCCGACTTGGCAAAGACGCCTAAACCAAAATCACAACTTCTGTTCCTAGACGAGCATTTACTCATTTTTACATTAATCTCATACCTATCCTCTGCGGGGGGAACAAAAGGGACAACAGCGACGGCATAATCGGTCAGATCAGATGCGACTACATTGCCTTGCATATCTTCTACAATCAAATCGATATCCTCGCAACTCTTATCGCAAACGGCAACGAAACTGTACTCTCGATTGGGCGATAGAAATACTGTCTTTGGTGCTTGCGCTCCTCTAGAGAGTCTAGCTACCGTTCGCGGAAATACCAATTGATAGCCCTCCTTGTCTTGGGCTTCAATAACCGCTCGAATCTGAGCTTCGACTTCTTGCTCCGATTCGTTCAGGGGTCTAGCTGTTGCGGCAATCTGAAGTGTGGTCACTGAAAACAGCGCTAGGGTAGACACAATTAGGCGTTGAACAATCTTCATGGCAATAATTTTATGGTATGAAGCCCAAATGGATTATTGTACACTGTCGGTTCGCGATCGCCTATTCTTCGGTTGGGTTGAGAGCTGCTCCTTAAATAAACTCGCGTCTTTAATCCTTACTCCTATTTCTCAAATGACGAATGACAAATGATGACTAATAATCTTCCTCCACAGGCAAAAACTCCTTTGTCTCCGGTGAATATTCCCAAGCGACTCCTTCTGGATCTTTACTTTGACTCCATTGGGCAAAATCTGGGTCAGATTTGCGCTTGCCGATAGTACTCGAATGCACATCGAGTCGCTTGGCTAATTCTGCCTGAATCAAAGCCTGAGTCTGTTTATCCTGATCATTGGCTTGAGGTGATGGCTTCTGTTGAGCAGATTCGGGTTTTTCCTGGATGTCTTCTGCTTCAGTCTCAGACTCCTCATCCATCTCATCCTCCATCAACCATTGAACCAGCTTTGGGGCTTGATTGGTTAAGGATTCATACTCTTGTTCCGGTAGCGGTTCACTACTTTCAAAGATACTTCCCAGTGCATTGGCAGTCAGAAAGTAATAAACGATGCCTTTATCCTCGTAGTCTCGACGCTTCGCCCCAAATTCTTCTGTCTTTCTATCTAAGTATCGCTGTGCGGCTGCTCCAGAGATATTCGCTTTCATCGACAAGTCTAGGGGCGTCAAGCAACCCTGATTGTCTTTGATTAACTGATTGAAGAAGGGATTGACTTGCTTACTCCATTGCAGCCACCGATACTGCTGCCAAATTTTCAACAGAATAATCACGATCAAAAGCGCAAGCAGATAGGGCCACGTTTTAAACAACAGGACAAATACAAACGCGATCGGGAGTAGGAGAATCAGAATCCCTGTAGTACTGCTATCAATTACTTTTCCTGTCATATCCCTGCTTGCAATTTTCTCTTAAGCTTAAGCGAATTGAATTACGGTAACGATGGCATTCCCGTGACTGACAGCCAAACCTTAGCTCGGCTTAGCCGTTGATTGGCATAGTGCCTATTTCAACAGTTTACGGGTTCTTGAGCCAGGTTGGTCAGCGAGAGGCGTTTTAACATCGCTGCCCGTGCTTGCTTAGCTAACGTATCATCTAGGGGCGTCAATGTGATAGGGGTTTGGTATTTTTGTTTTAATCCGGTTTGGATCAGCCAATCGGCGATAAAGGGATTTTTGGGCAACAGCGGACCATGGGAATAGGTTGCGATCGCGTTTCGATAAAATGCCCCTTCCATGCCATCCTCGCCGTTATTCCCGTAGCCTTTCACTACCTTACCCAGGGGGGAGACGTTCCCCAAATAGGTACGCCCGCCATGATTTTCAAAGCCAATCACAATCGGCTTGCGTCCCAGCATCTGTTCTAAGTCTTGGGCAAGGGGAGAGGCGGTTAACTCAAAGACGACATTGCCAATACACCGACGCGCATCAAGTCCGGGATGCTTACTGACAAAATCCAATAACCCTAATCCTTCAATCCGTTGACCCAAGGCGGGTTCGTAATAGTGACCCAACAGTTGCGGGGAACCGCAGGTAAACACCCCAGGGGTTCCGGTTTCCAGTTTCTCCCGCAAGGCATCCGCCTTTGCCCCCCGCAAGTCCCGCATGACAATTTCCTGCTGTCGGTCTTGGGCGCCACCCCCCATAAACACATCGACCTGGTGGAATTGGTCAGCCTGGGTTTGTTGATCGAGGGGTAGGACATTCACCCGAATCCCCCGCCATTGAGCGCGTTGTTGGAGGCAGATCACATTGCCGCGATCGCCGTAGGTACTCATCAGGGTCGGGTATAGCCAGCCAATGGTTAGTTCTAGATGGTCGGGATTCATCGTTTTTGGTTCATGTCTATCTAAGTTTTACAGCCTGACTGGAGCGGAAACCGAAAGAAGTTATAAGTCAATTGTAGGGGCGGGTTTAGGCACAATTGTCGGGGCGGGTTTAGGCACAATTGTCGGGGCGGGTTTAGGGAATCAATTCAGCTAGTCACCGATAACGGAACAACAAAACCCGCCCTCCTCACCGATAACGGAACAACAAAACCCGCCCTCCTCACCGATAACGGAACAATAAAACCCGCCCTCCTCACCGATAAATGAACAACAAAACCCGCCCTCCCCACCTTATTCATAAGTCATGAAACAGAACATGAAATCAATTACCACTTTTACTGCTTTTTGTCAAAAAAAGATTTTGATTTTTACAAAAATACATGGGTCGAACCCCAACGGGCTTGATCGCGAGGAGTACAGCTTTTTGACGCAAAATCAAGGGGTTCAACTTACAATGAGGCGACTTTCTCTAAAAATGCATATAAAAAACGCTCATTATTAGTATAGACAAATCGCTGAATCCTCGCAATTTCGTTGCTTATTGCAAATAATTCTCACGGTTTTTTTGCCTGTTAAGCTCTGTTAAGCAACAAATATCAAATCAAATCTCACTGATTTAAAAGTTTTAGTTATACTTGCACCGTACCCGGCAATCATAAACTGTAGGGGCGCATGGCGTGCGCCCGATTCAATGCTCACATCTAATCCACAATTTTATGGGTCACTATCATATACGATAATTAGACAAATCCTGATCAATAAACAGAGTTAAAAATGACGGTGAACATGAACTTAGCATCACTTTATGACGTTGAATATGACCAATGGTTAGCGCTAACCATTAGTTTGTTAAAAGAAAACCGATTCAATGAGTTGGACAAGGAACATTTAATTGAGGAGTTGGAAGACTTGAGTCGGCGAGAGAAAAAAACAGTTGAAAGGTTTCTAGAACAGATTATCCGGCATTTGCTACTTTGGCAATATTGGACGGCAGAACATGATTATAATGCCAATCACTGGCAAGCAGAAATTATGAGCTTTAGAACCCAAATCAATGAAGATTTAACCCAAAACTTACGAAATTACCTCCAAGAAAACCAAGTCAAAATTTATGAAAAAGCATTAAACTACGTGAAACAAAAGACCGGATATGATGTGGATTTTCCCGAAAACTGCCCTTATACCCTCGACCAATTATTAGAGATGAACTGGCTACCAGAAAAAAGCTAAAATCACTGTTTTGGTCAGATGCGTTAATCACCAAGGGCAACTCATAAAATCTGCCGTCCGGTGAGTAATCCCCGCACTTCTAACATGGCAGAATAAGTGGGTAAAATATGCAGCGTTTCATCTGTAGGTGTATGTGCCAATGCCGTTTTAATCGCCTCTTGTAAATCCTCTTTAATAATTAACTCACAAGGATGTTCTGCCTCAGATTGAGAATACTTGAGGCGCAATGCCATATCATAAACGCGATCGCCACTCACCACAATCGTCCCCCCTAACGCCACTAGCTTCTCCGTATCCACGTCCCAAATCCAAGATACATCGGTTCCATCTGGGGTACGGTCATTCAATACGACTAACTTTGTCGATGCGCCCCCCTGTTTTTGGATATCATGCACCGCCCGGATGGTTTCATTCATCCCTACCGGATTTTTCGACAACAAAATTCGCACATTCTTCCCTTGAACCTCTAATTCCTCGGCTCGTCCAAACGCCGCCTTGAAAGTTTTAACCGTGTCGTAAATATCCGCCCGTTCAATACCCAATTCCTCTGCCACTAATCCAGCCGCCAGGGTATTATATTTGTTATAAATACCAATTAATATTTGGGGCCACTCCTGACTATTTACCGCTAAGGAACTTTTCTTAAAGCCGCAACTCGCGCAATGGTAGTCCCCTAAATGAGACAAGTAAACCCCCTTGTAATCCAGAGGATAACCGCAACTGGGACAGTAAATCGAGTCTACGGCATGGGGAATTTCTTCCAGATAGCGATCAGGTTCATTTAAACCGAAAAATCGCACCGTTTGCGATAACTGCTGACCGAGATAACACAGTGTCGGATCATCAGCATTCAAAATCACCCGCGTTTGGGCAGGAAGCGGTGCGATCGCGTCCATCCAGCGCTGACTAATCGTATCCACTTCCCCGTAGCGATCGAGCTGATCACGAAATAGATTTAAACCCACAATCACCTGAGGCTGACAATCCTGCAAGAGCAAGGGTAATATATTTTCATCCACTTCTAAAATGGCATAATCGGCATCCAGCAAACCAACAACATTGGTATGCTCCATCAACGCCGTCACCAAACCATTAATCAAATTCGCACCCGTGACATTATGCGCCACTCGCCACCCCTGACGCTCCAACAGAGTCCGCAACAATAAAGCTGTCGTGGTTTTCCCATTCGTCCCCACAATCAGAATCACCCCACGCCTTACCTGTGCCAAGAGCAACGGTAAAGCATGAGGTTGAATTCTGCGGGCGATGGACCCTGGTAATACACTAGCTGCCCCTAAACGGAATCCTCGCACCAACGAGGTAACGGTTTTAGCCGCGCCTACCGATAAACCCAGGCGCACTTGATCTAGCACTGATCGACTCACATCCACACTCCTCCCAGACGGGGCAGCTTTTCGGTTCGCTCTTGCTTATACTAGGCTATTTAGTGACATACTCCCGACACTTATCCTTCGGATAAAGTGCGGGCTTCTCCATCCCGTTTCCGAGACTTCGCGTTTTTGAGTGAGGCGATGCCCAACCCCACTTTCTTGATTAAAATACCCGAACACAGATCTCGTGGCATGGAAGCACCGCAATGAGGACATTCATGCCACCTATCCGATAGAGTTTTAGAGACTCGGTTCAAACAAATCGCACAATGCTCAGATGTACCCGCAGGATTCACTTTAATGACCTGCTTACCAGCTTTTTCAGCTTTGTAAGGCAAGATTTCATTGAGGAATCCAGCTATTCCCGCATCGGCAAAACTTTTGTTCAGACCTGACTTTTGAGATTGTCCATTAGGTAGAAAATTCCCTTCTTCATCCTGTTTGGGTTTGTTACGACGAGCCATATTGGAGACTTTGAGATCTTCGACGAAGATAACATCGGCTTTGTCTAGCAATTTTCCAGCTAGTTCGTAATGCCATTGTTTGCGTTGAAGAGCAATGCGTTGATGCAATCTGGCAATACGTTGATTAAGTTTCCGTCTAGCCTTAGACCCTTTTGGTCTTAACTCCCTTTTGGCTTGGAGTGTGGTAAGTTTATCTTCAGCCTGCCGATAAAACTTTGGAGGTTCAACCAGAGTCCCATCAGAACAAGCAGCAAAATACTCCAACCCAGCATCCACACCGATGCTGTTGTCTTCTGTTGGTTGGATAACTATGGTGGGAGCATTGGAAACAGACTCGTCCTCTAAAGTCAAGGTAACATGCCAGCCATCTGCTTTTTTGGTGATTAACGCTCGTTTCACCACAAAGCCATCTGGCGTAGGTCGATGTTGGATGAACTTAATAGCCCCCAGCTTAGGGAAAACAATTCGGTTTCCCTGTATGCAGTTAGCCTTGATTGACGGGAAAGCCATTGTCCGATAGCGATTCTTCCCCTTAAATCGAGGCTTTCCACTACGCTTCCCATTGCTATCGCCCTTGAGAAATCGCTGAAAGGCTAAGTTAACCCGCTTAACAACATCCTGGAGTACATGGGCATGGATATCTTGATACCAGGGACGTTCCTGCTTCAACTGAACCAACGAACGTTTCTGCCCATAGTATTCTGGCTGCTCTTTTGGTTGAGCAATACTACAAACCAAAGGACAGGCATTAACGGAGTTACGATTGTTCTCCCACCAATCAAACCTCTGTGCCAGTAACCAATTGTACTGATAGCGCAGCATATCGAGCCAACGAGTCAGACGAGAGCGTTGTTCGTAATTTGGCTTGAGGCGGTACTGGTAGGAGATAATCATTGTCTTTCTTGGTCTGTTAGAATCAGCGTAGCCTATATTAGGTACGTTGACTAGTTCACCAACCTTGCCCTAAAAGGGACAAGGATTGACCAAGCCAGTTTGGACAACGTAAGCGGTGAATAGCTCGGTTTGAGCCTAGTTCTGGCACAGACTTCCGAATACTTCCCTAGTTCGGACTAGCCTCTAAGCCTAAT
>NZ_JAVKEW010000079.1:0-24601 GCF_040226375.1 Coleofasciculus sp. G2-EDA-02
TTTTTCCATAATATCAAACAAAAAAATTACACCGCTTTTTTTACCTTTTAACCACTTGCTGTTGGGGCCCTACTTGTCGTGCCCCTACTCTAGACATGTCGTGCCCCTACTCTAGATCTCGATTAAACGGTTTTTGATTCACACCTTGACATCCTCACCACGCCCTAGTAGGGGTTTGGTGACCAAACCCCTACTGTCGCTAATTGGGGGTCAGCAATTACCGCTTAACAGATTGACGGCGACGGCTGATGAAACCTAGCGCACTTAAACCCAGCAACGCTCCCACTGTACCGGGTTCAGGTACTGACTCTGTAGCTTGCGCTTTTACAACCCAGTCTTGGAAGTCATAGTAAAATTGACCATTAGCAAGAGGGAAGCGAGTATCTTCTAGACCGATGAAGTAGTATCCTGGATCAGAGACGGTTATGAGTGGGTTTGGATTAGCTTGATCAGTCAAGCTGGGGAATGTGAAACTGTCTAGCTGAGCTACCCCAAAGGTCTGAAATATTGGTGTTCCAGTGCCGGTAAAACCACGATCCCAAGCGCCGATCTGGTATTCGACACCTTTTTCAAAGGTATATTCAACACTACAGGGTGCTTTGATGGTGATGTCACAAGTCCCTTGCCAATCATTGATAAAGGCACTGTTGGGAATATCAAAAGAATTGCCATTTGGTTTAGCGGCGGTTGGGTTAGCGCCTTCCATAAACAGTGCAGTAAACTTCCCACCGGACATAAAGCCAAAGTCCGAGTAAAACAAGCCTCGGGAACCTAACCCATCTGGAGCCAATACACTGAATTCGTAGGTTTTGCCATCACCAGCGAATACATTGGTTTTGTGGGGGATGGCTGGAGCGATACCCGTCACTGGGCTATCTTCAACGATATCAATGCCTAGGAAACTAGCGGCTTGCGCCGGAGCGCCCAAGGAAACTAAGGCAGTAGCTGTAGCAGCGGCGATACTTAGGGTAGAACTGAATGGTAATTTCATAGTATATCCTTACTTGTTAAGGCTTTAATTCTAGATTAGAGCAGATATAAGAATCTAAACTGTGAAGAATTATTGCGGTGTGGGAAGAGTTAGGCTGAAGCCGATGAGCTGAGGCTACTCGGATCTACCGTCTTTTTCTCCCCTGACTACATATTAGACCTTAATAAACTCTCGTCTAGATAATCGTCCACCTAAAGGGGGAATTTTCATCAACTCTTTATCAAATTCTGCATCTATCCCCATCTATATGAAGCTTTCATGAAGAAAGACATCGGCTTTAGTTGGATTTTGCCCTGCTCTGAGAATATTAGAACATCCCATCTTCCATACCGAGGAAGTAGGCATTCTTCTCAATTACACTCACGAATTTATCGGGATTATTCGCAACATATTGCGGCGTTATTGGGTTCGGGTAAAACTCGCGCTCAGAGCAACGATTAGCGTAGTGACAATCCAGCAGCGACAGGAAATCAAGGTGGCTTCAACCCGAAAACAGACCTGCCAACTTGATAACCATATATTAAACGCTACTTATGTATTAAACGATACTTGTATCTGGTATAACAAACGCTAAAGCATCAAATTAGTAGGAATTAAAGCCGTTTAACTTCAGTATGGCAATGATGTCAAAGTTTGCTGATGTTCAGTAAATATACTCAAGCAACTGTTCACCTTGAGCAGTTTGCTCTAGGAACAAGCTGCTACAACTGCCTCAATCCAAGAGCGGAAACTTTTCCCAGGGGTTCTCCATCTTTGGATTTACATAGAAATCTTCATTTGGAGGTATGGTCAATTTGTCAAACAATTGTTACTATTTTTAATATAGCTTGGGAACCCTTGACCCGTTCATAGAACCTAGCCCTTGCCAAATGGCGGCTTGGGTCATCTGAATGTCCATTGTTTCTAGCATTTGAGGAGATAACCATGTCCCAACCCATTCAACTTTCCCTAGAGCAACAATTTAATATCCGCTCGTTTGAAACCCAGGTGCAGAAAATGAGCCGTGAGCAAGCTCAAGACTTTCTCATCAAGCTCTACGAGCAAATGATCATGCGTGAGAATATGTATAAGGAGTTTCTCAAGCATGAATGGGGTCTAGAACCTAGTTAAAAGTACGAACAGTGGTCCCTATGTAGTGGGCGACCTCCGTCTCTTGCTCGGTTCCTGCGGTGGAAAGGAGCTGGGGATGCTGGGGCGTCAACTAAGCGTAAGGCTTCTGTTGGTTAGGGACTATCGAAGAGTGTCCTTATTGCTGGCTTTAAGGTGTACGACCAACCTAGGAGAATTGGATTAGATTAGCTTGAAGTATTCACTCTCTCAAACACACAACGCCACACCAGTGAAAAGGGAGTGCAGCGAATAGGCAGAAATGATTAGCCTAAAAGTAATTTAGCTACATTGAACGAAAATAATCTTTTCCTCATCTATGATTGGACAGCTAATTGATGTAGAGTTTGGATAGTTTAGATCAGACGGCGTTCAACAATACCATTGTTGATTTGCTTGGTATTGTCTCAAAGAAAAAGCAAAAGTTTATCATAGACATCCTCCAAGGGGTAAGCTTGAATCCGTAAGCAGCCCAACGCCAAACTTGCTTTGTCCCTGGGATCTGTGATAAAAAAACAATTCTCCTATCCTATGTTTCAGCGTTGCTTAATTTGCACCGATTTTGCCGACGGTTTGTATCGGTTAGTCGAGTTTGTACCCAGTTTAGCGGCTAATGGTATTCAAAAGATCATCTTTCTCCATAGCGTACCGTTGTGGGAGGAAGGGGAAATTCCCCGGATAGATGAGGAAGGAATTGCCCGCGATCGCTCCCGCCTAGAAGCTGGATTAAAGGCTATACCAGAGGGCGTGGAGGTTCACATCGAAGTTATCTCAGGGCGTCCTTTAGATAATATACCCAAAGTTGCCAAACGCTACGACGCCGATGTGATTCTGATGGGGATGGAAAGCCGCAATTTTTTACAAGAAAAGCTTTTTGGTAGCACTACAGCCGGATTAGCGAGGAGTTCTACCATTCCACTCCTGATTCTGCGTCCCCAACTGATTTCGACTTATACCTGTGAAGAACTCGATCTGCGCTGTCAACATCTATTCCGCTATTTTCTAATTCCTTATAATGGCGGTAAGGCATCGGAGTATCTCTTGCAAAAGGTGAAAGCTTATGCTCAAAATCGCCCCGATCGCTCACTCTCTGAGTGCTTGTTAATATGGGTGATTGAAGAAGTGGGACGTAAACCCGTATCGAAGGAGCAACAGTTGCAAGTAGCCCAGGAGAAGCTCAAGCAGATTAAAGCTGACTTAGAAGCGCTGGGTTTGCAGGTAAAGACAGAAGTCCGCGTCGGTAATCCTTATCTGGAAGTTTTAGATGCTGGGACAGTTTTTGACATCAGCGCGATCGCGGTTTCCTCGGAAACAATCGGCAGTATTATTAAATTACCCGTCCGTAGCTTTGCAGGGGAGTTGATGCGGCGTAGTTGGCATCCCGTTCTCTTCTTTCCGCCGCCACCGAATTAGAGTCTGCTCCAGGGAGTCTTGTGGAGGGGTAGGGAGCCGGGGGAGCCGGGGGAGCAATGTAGAGACGTAGCATGCTACGTCTGGAAGCAGGGGGAGCAATGATACATTTTCCCTGATAGCGGTGCAAGGGTATGAAATGGTTTTACCCTATTTCCTTGAAGATGATCTAATGTCCATGCTACTCAAAGCATTGATAGATAAGGGTTTTGAAGTTTTGCAGCAAGCCCGAATTAAGTCAAAGACTTGAATAAAGGGCGACTCCTTGCAGATTAAGTGGACTGGAGTTGTTCATTGATGAGGTGCGGGTCGCCCCTACAGAAGGCTTATAATAGCTTAGCTAAGCTATGCTGTAGCTGTTTCTCTCGCTGCCTGAGTTCAGCAATCAGCTCATCTTCTCTCAGGACAACACCACCTCTGGTAATTTTTTGATTCGTTTGCAGTTTGTGAGCCAGTTGATGACAGAGCTGACATTTACCTAAGATACCCATAATTGATGGGGCAAACTTGGCAAAAACGAATTCATCTTCCGAGGTAAACCCTTTCTTGTCAATTCGCTGGGATAAGTCTTCGTTATGGTTTGAATTAGGTTTGAGCTTATTAATGAATTGGGCAACAGCAACAACGTCTTTTTGCCGATTCAATAGGGGCCAAGCCAGAATCGTATAAGTGCGGTAACCTGTTTTTTTATCCGTTTTCTTCGCTTGTTCTGAACGGGGATCGTCGTAGACATCAAAGGGAATATTGATCATGTTTGATGAGCGAGCAGCCAGACCAACAATCCCCTTGTTCATTGGGATATCAATGATTAGGGAACCCCCTTTCCCATCCTCAGCAATTAAAGAACCTACTTCCTCCTTGTGCTGATCGATTAAAAATATGCTGGTGCGATCGGCACTCAGCAAGTCTCCAGCTTTACGGGTGATACGACCTAACATTTCACAAAGAGTACGTACCAAATCCTGTAACGCTTTATCAACCGTTACTTTTTGGGCAAACAAACTGGAGTTAAGTTTATTTTCACCCGAATTTAGAGCTAAAGATAAAGAGGTTAACGATGATTCTTTTCCCTCCAATCCAGCAACTTCTCGCCAATCCAGTCCTAATAGCTGACAAATTTGCAGGAAATTGAGCTGATTAACCGGCTGACCTTTGAGAAAAAGATTATTAATTACAATAGGTAGGGAGCGACCTAACTGTTCAGCTAGCTCTTGCTCTTGTCCGTTACTCTTATATCTCCAAGCTTGTTCGACAGCTTGGATATATTTAGGATGCACACTCAATGTTTTTGACATATAGGAGCAGCGGAAATCTAACGTAATCATACAATAACTTTCCCGGAACTAGCATCAGCCAATTGGCGTAAAATGAATACGTTATTTGTTCTAGATAGGGGATTCGTCATGGGGAATCCTTCTACCCACCTCCCCCTGATCCCAGACGTGCCATGGCACGTCTCTACACAGCTCCCCCAGCTCCAAATTCAACACTTTACCTACTGTTTCTTTTCCTCGTCCGGAGACTTGGCATCAAAGTAAGCTTCCAATACCTGCTTAACCATTGGTGCAGCTACGGAACCGCCACCGCCACCGGAATGCTCAGCAAAAGCCACCACAACAATCTCAGGTTGATCAAAAGGAGCAAAAGCACCAAACCAGGCGTGAGGCTTTCCTGGTGGCGCCTCTGCCGTGCCACTCTTTCCAGCTACTGGAGGTAAATGAGGCACATTTAACACTTGCCCCGTACCACTAGCAACCACGGCTCGTAATCCCTTACGCAGGGTTTCTGTAGTTGAAGGTTTCATCTCCATCGACACTCGCCACTTGTCCACCGGCTCATTGTCCTTAAATAAATGGGGTTTAACTCGATAGCCACCATTAGCCGGAACGGCAAACATAACCGCCACTTGCAGGGGGGTTGCCTGAGTAAATCCCTGACCAATGGACATATTCACGGTATCCCCAACCGTCCATTCCCAGTTAAAGCGCTCCCGCTTCCAGGCATCATCTGCAATCAAACCGGCAGCTTCTTCAGACAACTCAATTCCTGTTGGTTGACCAAATCCATAGTTCCTCGCCCATTCAATTAAAGTCGGTCCACCTACCCCTTTGCCAATTTGACCATGAAACGTATTACTACTCCACGCCATAGCTTGCTGGTATCCCAACGGACCAAAACCTGCACGGTTCCATTCGCCAAAGGATGTACCCCCAACATTCAGTGCCGCAAAGGTTTGCAACACGGTACTTGGTCCATATTTTCCGGACTCCATACCGGCTGTTTGGGTCACCACCTTAAACGTACTCGCCGGTGGAAACCCACGCATCGCCCGATTGACAAAGGGATTTCCTTTCCCTTGCAATTCCTGCCACATATCTGGGGTAATCCGGCTGGAGAAAATGTTGGGATCGAATGTGGGACGGCTAACCATGGCTAAAACCGCTCCATTTCTGGGATCAATGGCAACAATCGCTCCCTTTTGATTGCCCAATGCGGCTTCGGCTGCCTTCTGAGTCTTTAAATCGAGAGTAATTTGCAGATCTTTACCAGATTTTGCCTCTTTCTCACCCAAAATCCTCAGAACTCGACCCGCACCATCGACCTCCACTTGCTGACCGCCCCATTCTCCCCGCAGGGTTGGTTCAAATGCTTCTTCAACCCCCATCTTGCCGGCAACATCACCCATGCGATAACCGTCGGCGCGGCGTTGTGTTAGTTCTTGATCATTCAGTTCACCGGTGTATCCCAAAACGTGAGCAGCTAAATCCCCATTGGGATAGTCTCTTACCGCTTCGATATCCACCTCTATTCCATCTAGTTGATGACTATACTCCTGTAGAGCGGTGATTTGGGCAGGTGAGAGACCCCGTTCAATTCGGATCAGTGAGGGTGAATTAAAGCCAGCTCGTTCGACCCGTTTTTGAATCTCCTCTTCCGGAATAGTTAACAGTTGGGACAAACGTTGGCGCGTTTGGGGCCATTCGGCTTTTTTCAGCGCCACGGGCCACAAAAACACGGAATGAGACAAGCGAGAACTGGCTAGCACTTTGCCCTTGCGGTCAAAAATATTGCCCCGCACCGGCTGCTTGGGCACCAGCCGAATCCGGTTATTTTCAGCCAGTTGTCGGTTACGTTCTCCCTGAACCAACTGTAAATACGCCAGACGAGAACCCATGGCTCCAACGAGGAACAAGCTGACAATCAGCATGACAATAACCGATTGGTAATTTCGTCCAACGGTACGGGGTGTCGTTTGGCGACCTACGGAATAGGGCTGAACTACGGTCATGGTAAACAGCTTCTCAACTCTTTTCAGTAATTTGTACTTAGTCTAGTGTTGATTGTGACGCTTTTTTCACAAAAGTGGCTTATCTGTCCCAAACTAGGTCGTTAACCCAGTCACACAAGGTGAAATAATAGCGCATCCTTTCCGAGAATGCATTCCAGGGGACGTTTTTGACTAACAGCGTGCAGGATCATGGAGCCAGAGAGCAATGTTCTGACAAGGTAACAGGCTATGTCTGAGAGCAGTGGAAATTTTAGCGGGTCAGTTATCTGAAGCCACCCCACACAATTAGTAGACAGATAAAATAGACCCAAGTATAAAAATCAGATAGAGTTTCATCGGTCAAATCAGGGCGACTTTGTGTTAGTGAATGAATTATTATGTTTCAACCTTCCGTCAAAGACCAACGCGCTCCGGATATTACGGCTGAGCTTGATGTTGAACTCCGCAAGGTTTTCAAGGTTTTCAAGGGCGAGACTGCCGTTCGGGGCATTGACCTGAAGATCCGACGGGGAGAATTTTTTAGCATTCTCGGTCCATCGGGTTGCGGTAAAACGACTACCCTGCGCTTAGTGGCAGGATTTGAGTCCCCATCGGCGGGTGAGGTCTTGATTCAAGGGCAACCTATGAATCACATACCTCCTCATCGCCGACCTGTCAATACGGTATTTCAAAGTTATGCTCTATTCAATCACCTGACTGTTGCGGAAAATGTCGCCTTCGGGTTGCGACTGAAAAAGCTCAAGGGGACAGATGTTGAGGATCGAGTCAAACAAGCCCTCAAACAGGTGAAAATGGAGACTTATAGCAATCGATTTCCCGCTCAACTGTCTGGAGGACAACAACAACGGGTAGCATTAGCACGAGCCTTGGTGAATCGTCCCACGGTTCTGTTGTTGGATGAACCCTTGGGGGCTTTAGATTTTAAGCTTCGCAAAGAAATGCAGGTGGAACTGTCCAACTTGCATCAGGATTTGGGGTTAACGTTTATTATGGTGACCCATGACCAAGAAGAAGCTTTGAGTCTGTCTGATCGGATTGCTGTGATGCAGGGGGGGAAAATTGAACAAGTGGGCAACCCCACTGAAATCTATGAACGTCCCCGTACCCCCTTTGTGGCTGATTTTATTGGTGATACAAATCTGTTTAAGGGTCGTTTGCACGCTGCCGATTCCTCTACGCTACAGATTATCACGTCCAGTGGTTTAGAGATGGTGGTACAGTCCCCTGAGGTCAAAGAATGGGGGAGTAACTCCAAGGAAATGGTGGTTAGCGTGCGTCCGGAGAAAATTCGATTGAGCCTTTCACCGCCTTCCTCAACGGTGAATTGCTTTGAAGGTCGTCTCAAACATGTTATGTATCTGGGAACTCACGTTCACTTGGTCGTGGAACTCCTAACCGGCGATCGCCTGACGGTGATGCTGCCGAATAATACCATGAATAAGCTACCCGAACCCCATACCTCCGTGTACGCCCGTTGGGCAACGACCGATTGTATCGCTTTAGAGGAGTAATTACCATGGCAGAATCAGGAGTACGGTTGTTTTTAGCGGAATTGGAGTCCCACTGTAACTCGAGTGCGATCGCGACGTTCCTTAATAGTAATGGTGAATCCTTTGCCATTGACCTTAATCGTCAGGGAAATAAGGTAACCTACGGAACACAGTTGGATATCAAGGAATTCTTTGTCGCCAAACTTTTGGGGGGATGTCAACCCCATGGTTCGTTAATCCTGCGTTCTTTTACGCCTGATATTGACGAATTTACCCAATTACCCATAAAAGAATTACGCGGCTATGTCCTGCAAGGGAATGGGAATGATCTCGAATTTGAGAAACTTCCCCCCAAGGTTATGTTTGCCTGTCACAACACCGATGCGGAAACTGGCGAACCTTTGCCCCTAGAACAATCTGTCCGCTATTGCTAAAAATGATTAACCAGCCAACATCCCAAAAACGACCAACCCGCCGTCAGTTTTTACAAGCGGCGGCTTCAACTTTACCCTGGCTAACGCTGTCAGGGTGTGGCTGGAGACTGGCGAATGTGAGCCCTGCAGCGGGGAGTCAAAACGATGGCAATCTGTTATACATTTATACCTGGTCTGGCTATACTGACCAAGATTTGTTAGACCGCTTCGAGGCAGAAACAGGTATTAGAGCGATCGCGGATGTCTATGATTCTAATGAAGCGATGCTGGCTCGACTACAGGCGGGTGGCGGGGGCGCTTACAGCATCATTTACCCTTCGGAGTATATGGTGCAAAAGATGATCAATATGGGGATGTTGCTAGAACTCGAACAATCCCGCATTGAGGGGATATACCGGTTGTTTTCCCGTTTTCAGGAAGCCGATTATGATCCGGGGAATCGCCACTCTGTTCCCGTCAGTTGGGGAACCACAGGCTTGATTTACAATACCCAGCAAGTCCAACCTCCTCCAGAAGATTGGGACTATCTGTGGGTGTATCAGCAGCAATTGGCAAAACGGATGACTTTGCTTAATGATGTGCGAGAAGTCATGGGCGCGGCGTTGAAAATGTTGGGGTATTCTTACAATTCCACCAACATGGAACATATTCAAGCAGCGTATCAAGCCCTGATGGACTTAAAAAGAGCGATCGCGTCTTTTACGTCCGATGCTTGGCGTCCCCAAATTCTCAGTGGAGATTTGAAAATCGCCATGTGTTATTCTTCCGATGCCACTGAAATCATGCCAGAAAATGAGGATTTACGCTATGTGCTTCCTGAAAGTGGTTCCTCACTCTGGATTGATACCCTAGCTATTCCCAAAACCGCTCCCAATATCGATGGCGCTTACGCTTGGATTAACTTTATGTTGCAGCCGGATGTCGCCGCACGCATCGTCGAACGCCTCAGCTTTGCTACCCCCAATAAAGCCGCCTATAATCTTTTACCTCCCGAACTTAAAAATAATGCCAGTCTATTTCCCCCAGAAGAAGCACTGGAACGGTGCGAAAATTTGGAACCTTTAGAAGAAGTTGAAGCCGTCTATGAACGCTACTGGACAAAACTAACCAGCTCTTAGTATAAATTCAGGCATTTGTCAATAATTCATAATTTATCATTATACTGTGTCTACCAACAAAAAAATTTCTCCTACCTCCTCACCCAATCCCGCAGCCACGGATAGTATGGCTGAACCATCGTTTATAGAAGAACCCACAGGTCAAGGGCGTCGGTGGCTAGAACCCTTGACGTTATTAGGACCCGCTGGACTGTGGCTGTTTTTATTGTTGGTTTTACCAACCCTAGTCATCTTTGAGTTGAGCTTGGTTCCTGATATTAAACCTGGGGATATTGTCAACCCCTCTGGATTGGAGAACTATCTGCGCGTCTTTGAACCGATTAATCTTCAGGTGATGGCGCGATCGCTGTTTTTTGCGGTGGGTACGATGGTGATTTGTCTGATGTTGGGGTTTCCAGTAGCCTACTGGATTGCTCAGATGGCACCAAAGCGTTGGCAGAATTTACTTTTATTGGGGTTTATTTTGCCTAATTTTACCTCCTCTCTGTTGCGCTCTTATGCCTGGATTACGATTCTGCGACCCACAGGGGTACTCAATACCATATTAACGGCGATTGGTTTACCGGCGTTGGAAGTTTTAAATACCAGTTCGGCGGTATTAATTGGTATGGCGTATAGTTATTTACCGTACATGGTGTTAATTCTCTATGCATCTTTAGAGAAATTGGATCAGCGTTTATTAGAAGCGGCGGCGGATTTGGGGGCTAATCCGGTGCAAACGTTTTGGAAAGTAACCATACCCCAAACCTTTTCTGGTATTGCAGCCGGTTCGATTCTGGTGTTTATTACCGCGTTAGGGGATTTTGTTGATCCGGAGTTGTTGGGGGGGGCTTCCAGCATGACGGTATCCCGTCTAATTTACAACCAATTTCTGGGAGCAACACAGAACTGGGGATTTGGTTCAGCGCTGAGTATGGTGTTAATTTTCGCCGTGAGTATTGCGATCGCGCTTTTGATTAAGTATGGGGATATGGAACCGCAGCGCTAGTAATAAGAGACGTTCCGCTGGAACGTCTCTACTAATCAGGTCGATCTCTAGTCTTAAACGCTACCAACCATGAGTTTTTCTGGTAGTGATTGACGCAAACGCTCGCCGTATAAGGCTAACGCATTCCCCGCCAACAGCAGTCCCAGATGTTCTCGGTCATAATCGGCAACAGTTGCAGCATCCTGGACACAGCCGTGCAGCACACCATCCCAGTGACCATAATCCCCAGAGAAACAGGTTAAATGCTTACCAATCTCACCCATCGCCACGGGCAAATAAGCAGGACCTGGATCATCGGATTCAAAGGAGGTAAAAATTTGACCCCGTTCAAAATACTCTAAGGGGTCACGGTGACGCAATTCATAATGTTCATACAAGCTAGCATCATCAATTTTGGTCGGATCATGTGCCGCATTCCACAATAAATCAAACAGGTTTTTCGCCTGAGAGATAATGTTGACATTATCGCGTCCGCCTTTTTCTTGAATCATCAACTTGGTGAATTCCATTAAAGAGGGACGATAGGGATGTTTCGGGTCAAAGTCGCGAATCCGCTTTTCCCAATGTTCGTGGAATGCATGGGCTAAATCTGGCACCCAACCACAACCGCCTTCTAAGAAGCCAACCCGTAAGGTGGGGAATTGTTCAAACGCCCCGTCAAATACCATCCGCGCTAATGCTAGTTGTTGCTGGTTGCGCTGGACGAAAATATGGTTGAGGACAAAGGTTTCCAGATGATCTGCAATTCCGCCCACCATGTAGGAACCAGGTCCCCCGTGAATCCCTAAGCCAATATCCAAGTCTACCGCCGCTTGTAAAATCGGACGGAAGTCAGGATGGCTAATTGCCTTACAGGTGCGGATTTCGGGAAACGCATCGGGGGCTTTGGGATGGGGAATGGGCATATTTGGCGCAACGGCGACGCTAATCATCCCCAATTCGTTGACGCAGCGATACATTTCCTTAACCGCTTCGTCTACATCCTGGAGACAAATAACCCCAATGGGTTTGAGGCGATTATCATAACCCCGGCAATCATCTGCCATGTAATTGTTGTAGGCGCGGCAGAGTGCGATCGCAAAGTCTTTATCCAGAATACTGGAAAAGATCAGATTCAGCGTGCCAAAGATAACATGGACATCAATCCCCTCTTGATCCATGTGTTGAATCCGCACCCGATTGAACATCGCACCTAATGTGGTATCTGGATGCAGATTGCGAAAGCCCCCTTTACCTAACCCCTGAGGTTGGGGAAACATCCGCAGGAAGTCATTTTTCCCGGTTTCTGGATTAAAGTCGATAATCTTTGCCCGTTGATCACCGAGACTATCAATCACTAAACCGACGCGATCGCGATACTCTGGTTCTAGATAATCCCGCATAATCATCGGATTCTCTAGCTTATGAGCATCGGCATCGATCACTAGCAAGTCTTGATACATTCTCACTCCTCAATGTATTGATGAAGGTTTAAGTCTTTAATGTTACTAAATGTTACGGATTCGGGCTATGGGAAAAGAAGGCTCCAAGGCAGGAGGCAGATGGCTCGCCTGGGTAGAAGGAAAAAATGCCCAAGGGATTTGGTATCACCCATCTCCCAGACGTGCCATGGCACGTCTCTACACCTTCCTGGCGGGGCGCAAGCCAAACCAGTTCTCGAATGACCAAGACAGGGATGCGAGGATGGTTATACCGGGATATTTGCGAAACGCGGGTTCATTCTTCTCAAAGAACGCATGTCCCCCTAGAGCAAAGACTTGGGTGAGGATGAGGCAAACCAAGGTTAAGCGCCAATCATAGAATAGTAGGATTACGGCTGCGATCGCGAGTAGGTTGGTGAGGTGGTGCAGCCTCTGATTGATCGGATGCTGGTGAGAGGCGATGAAATGGGCTTTTGCTTCTTGGAAGTTGTTCAACAATGGGACTCTCCTACAGTGACACTCAACTCAGCCAGCTTAAAACATTTTAGTGCCGTGGCACACCTATTAAATTATTCTTCATTTTTAATCGGAGCCGGTAATAGAATACCTTCGGAGCGCAAGGTATCCATAAACATCTTCCGCAGAATGCGCTGGATTAGAATATGCTTTCCTGGCTGTACCTTTGTTAATGTCCGCAGCAACAAGTTAGACTCCCCTAGACTTTCCACACCATCAACTTGTGTGGGTTCAAGGACATCGGGATAATTGGCTTTTAATTCCTGTCCTACCTCTTCAACAACTTGATAGACATGGGCTAAGTTGGCATTATAGGGTATGCAAACTTCTACGACGGCAAATATGTATTCTTTAGAGTAGTTCGTTACCGAACCAATCGCGCCATTGCGAATAATCTGTAATTGACCATTGGGATGTCTGAGGCGGGTGGTTCTCAGTTCAATTGCCTCCACCGTACCCTCGACGACTTTCTCTTCTGCTTTCCCCGCTTCAATATAATCCCCGACTAAATAGTAGTTTTCAAACAGAATAAAGAAGCCACAAACGATATCGTTAACCAGTTCCTGGGCGCCAAAACCTACCGCTAGACCAATAATACCCGCACCCGCTAGGATAGGAGTTGGATCAATATCAAGAGTATACAGGATTGAAATCCCAACGGTGAAATAAATTGAGTATTGCAATATACTGCGAAACAGTGGAATCAGGGTTAAGCGTCTGCTTCTTTGCCTGTCGGTCAGATGTTTCTCTTTAAAGACTAATTCTTCCGCCAGTAAATAAACCACATCATAAAACACCCGGCTCAAGAATATCAGGGTAATAATTTTGATAATTCGCAGCCAAAAATCGGACAGGTTGGCGATGACTTCAATCTGCTGAGTTACCAGTGTAGCGATGCAGGCGTAGAGAACTAATTCCAAACACCGCTTCAAAAAGGGGATCAGGTGGCGTAGGCGATCGTAAAATCTTAATAGGTTATCCGGGCTAGAGTATCTGATACTGAGAGCATCTAGGATATCCACGATCGCCGCCGTCGCTTTAATGATGAGTAATCCAACCGCGATGATTAAATAGATTCGTAGGGCGACAAAAATATAGTCAGAAATTACGGGGGGTAAATTTAAAAACAGACTACAGCAACCGATTATCCACAGCAAACTCCCCCATTTTATTCTTTTATAAAGTTCGCTAAAAAAAGCATCAATACTTTCATCATCGGTGCTGCTGCTGTCTATATTTTTGGCGCGAGTGTTCGCTATTTCGAGGCAGTATTTGATCAAGGCTAGAGCGATCGCCGCTAAAATTACCGCACCAAGACTTTGAGCCATGCCAACTGCTAAGGCTAGCCAAAATCTAGGTGGAATAAGCCTAATCAGGTCGAGTGTATATTTTTGTAAGTCTTTCCCTTGATAGATCAGGAAACCATTAACACCGACAATCAAAATACACAGCACCAAGCAAGTCAGTAGTAACAATCCGGTGATGTTCCGACGCATGATTTTGACTTGTGGAGCGCTGATATTAAATAGTGGGTATTTAATCAACAGCTTTGATGACTGACTCACAAGCCAAGTCAAAACCAAGAAAATGACAATTACCAGACTGACTTCAGCCAAAATAATTAATGCGTTCATATTTTTTACTCAGCAACACTACCCTTGACTATTTATTTATGATTATATTGGCATATTTCTTCATGTCATTTGGCATATAAAAGCTTAGCCGAGTTTTCGGCATGAATAAAATAAAGGTTATTTACTTATCCTTTTATGGTAGCAAAGAATGGCATGTTTGATAGTTTTTTAAAGTTTGCTATTATCCAGAGATGTTTTGAGAGCATCCCAATTTTGCAGGTTAGCTGTTTTAAAGGCGCTGAAACCATTGCAGGCAGTGCCGTGACTTTGGGGAATGCTTTTTCCAAAACGGATGCTCCAGATGTCTTCAGCTCCTCTAGTTCGGAGCCATTGTCCTATGAATTGGACGCTCACCCTATACCTCCTATTCTGAGAATAGTACAAGATCACAAAGCCCTTGTCGTTCACGTCCACTCTAGTGGGTCTAACTTATAATAATGTTTCAATTGCCGATAAAGCGCGGTATGTTTCCTCGCCATTTGCTCAGGTTTTTCAAAGAATGTCTCTGTCGCTACAGCAAAAAATTCGGCTGGTTCAGTCGCACCGTATTTATTCATCACTGTTTTTCTACCGCGTTGAGCATCACGTTGTAATTGCTGATACTCTTGGGTAAATACCTGCGCCCACGCCCGATAATCAGCCTTAGAGTCCAGCTTCGGTACACCGTTAATCATACCATCGCCTTGATCGAGCTGATGAGCAAATTCATGGAGAACCACATTATGTCCATCCTGCCAATTCTGTAGATCATATTCGATTTGCTCCCAGGACAGGACAAGTTGATCTCGCGTCCAAGATTCCCCCAGTCTCACTTCATCTCTTTCTTCTACGACATAATCACTGATTCGCTTCGTCGGTTTGACCCGATACGCGCTAGGATAAACAAGGATTGAAACCAAATTGGGGTAATAGTCACCGCTATCATTCAGTAAAAGCAGACAAGCTTGGGTAGCAATTGCCAGTTTGATTTCTTCCGTAATCTGTAATCCTCCACAGCCAATAAACTGTTTTTCGGCTAAAAAAAGAGTAATGTAACCCTGGAGTTTTCGTTGTAAGGATTGAGGGAGACGGTGATAGAATAGAGAGTTTTGCTCGATAAATGTTTGCCAACGCCCAGGAAAAGGTTTATTGCGGATACGGTTACGTCGCCATTTAGTCAGAAGTGGACTTAATAGAACCCACGCGCAAATTCCAATAATAATTACTAAAACAGTAATAGCTTCAAGCATATATTTATTGTAAGTTTTAGTTCTCACTCCCAGTCCCTATTCATCCCCCCATCCCCCCTAGCCCCCATCCCCCCTAGCCCCCCTTTGAAAGGGGGGTATAACGGGGGGTATAACGGGGGGTATAACGGGGGGTATAGGGGGGTATAAAGGGGGGTATAAAGGGGGGTATAACGGAGGGTAGGAGAGGGGATCAAGAAGTGAGGTTAATT
Organism: Coleofasciculus sp. G2-EDA-02; assembly: GCF_040226375.1. Lineage (NCBI taxonomy): Bacteria > Bacillati > Cyanobacteriota > Cyanophyceae > Coleofasciculales > Coleofasciculaceae > Coleofasciculus > Coleofasciculus sp. G2-EDA-02. Next base: position 15,837 of record NZ_JAVKEW010000079.1, read on the forward strand.
GATTACTGATACTCCAGGAAATCATGGAGAATTTCATCGGGTTCGTCATCGATGTCTTTCCAATCCTTAGATACCTCAGACGCGATCGCGGATTTTTGTATTGGCTTAGTTGTTTGGGTGGGCGACGATGCGGCGGTTGGGGTATTATTAGCCTTTACCTGACTCAGTGTCGCGACTTGTTGGCTAAGGCGGTCAACTTTTTCGGCAACGATATCCAATTGTTCGACAGTAGCATAGCGTTTGGTTTCTTTGTTTAGCTGGAAAAATTGAGTCAAAATTTCTACAACCGCCGAGTCAAGGGAGTCGAGTTGGTGTTGCTTTTGGTAGGTTGTCAGAGATTGGTAGAGGGAATCGGAAATAGAAACGCTAGGAAGCTTTTTGTTAGAATTCATCGTTTTTGGGGTTCAATCTAGAGTACAATTGGGAGATACAGTTCTCATTTTACTTACATTACAGCTTTTCATTTGTCACAATAGATTTTTCGTAAAGTAACCAAAACAGAAACATCCCTTAACTACCCTCTTGAGTAAAAATACAAGAGAGATTCAACCAATCCCGAAAAAGCTAGATGTGACACGTTGGGTGCAGAACTTCGGTCATCGGTCTGTTTTTTAGGAGCAATTCCCTCGTGAAAACTATTATTATATCGGGAGTGGTGTTAGCATTCGCGATCGCCTGCCATTCTCCCTTACCCTCTAAGCCTAAAGCTTCCCTCAGTAAAGCCCAAAGCAGTACGGATACATTAGCATCGAACGTAAGCCAACCGACTTCTGGTTCGGAAACCTCAATCGTTGGCAATAATCCAACAGTTGGTAAAGTTAAAAGTATGGTTAATGGTGACCTAATGTGTTACGTTACCCTGGTTGCTGAAAATAATATTGAATATGAAGTCGGTGCAACTTTTGATATCTGTGCCAACTCTAACCTATTTCTCAATCAAAAAGTACGCCTTTTTTATGAAAGAATTCCTGTTAATGATTGCCAAAGTGCTGAACCCTGTGGCAAGACCAGAATAGAGTCTCTGATTACCCAAATGGAGACTATTGGAGACGGAAACTCGGAAAACCCAGGAAATTCACAAACATTAAGTAATGGTGATTGGACGATAACGATTGGTAATTGGGATTCTTGGTCAGGAGTGAATGGAACAGGAAATCTGAGCTATCGGGGATGTGATTCCCAAGGTAACTGTATTGATTTAACAGGTGGTCGAGTAACCTGTCGTGATGGGCTATGTACAATAGGGTGGAGAAATGGGAATTATTTTTATGTAATTGAACAACCAATGGATAATCCAGATCGTCCGGAAATATCTGAGAGTTCAACAAGACTTATTGTCCGTCAAGGTTCTGAGGTAATCCTAGAAACGACAGGATTTCAATTTGTCTATCCTTAGCCTTTTCCTAATCATAATTCAATTTAAATTGACCACAAATTGCTAATATATCACTCTTGCCCAGCCTCAATAAAATTGGTTGACTCTTGAATAGTGCAAAGTTCGGCTGGGATTTAGATCCCCCTTCCGTCCCCCTTTAGATCCCCCTTCCGTCCCCCTTAAAAAGGGGGAGACCAGGGGATGCTTCGCTTTTTTTGCACGGGGGAGACCAGGGGATGCTTCGCTTTTTTTGCAGGGAAGGGGGAGAATTCAAAGCCTCTCTCTCTAACCCCCCTTTATACCCCCCTTTATACCCCCCTTTATACCCCCCTTTCAAAGGGGGGCTAGGGGGGATAGGGCTAGGGGGGATGGAGAGAGGTTTGGAGAGAGGTTTTCCAGATCCCGTGAAAAGTCAGAAGCTGGATTGGTACATTATTAAGCCGCAAGTCCCTTATCGCGTTCAGTTAATCAAGCGGATCGCCCCTACCGTTTTATTGAGCTAATTCTGATGTGTTTATGCCGATTGTTGCACGGGTAAATCGGCACTCTTCCAAGCACTCCATGAACCGGGAATGTTGATTACCTTTTCAAACCCATGCTTTTGTAGCAAACTGGCAGCAATAGACGCCCGATATCCACTACCACAGTAAGTGGCTAGGGTTTTATTTTTATCTAACTTATCCAGTTTTTCTTCTAGATGGGGAACATAAATATGTTCAGCGCCAGGGATGCAGCCACTGTGAAACTCTTTATCAGTCCGCACATCTAACACCGTGAGCGTTGAGTCTTCTTTGCGCTGATTCAACTCATGCACAGTCCACTCACCAAGGTGTTGCAAGGGTAGTCCAGCATTCTGCCAACTCTTCATCCCATCATGGAGATATCCGGCTAAGTTATCGTAACCAACGCGGAATAACTGTTCAGTAACCAATGATAAATCTCGCGCACTATCTATAACCAATAGCAGCGTTTTTTCGGGGTCAATCATCCAGCCCATCCAGGTAGGGAAGGCAGATTGGAGGGCAATGTTAATTGCACCAGGGATATGTCCACCCCCAAATGCCAGCATCGAACGGGTATCGATGACAAGAGTATTTTCATCTGCCATCTTTTGTTGGAATTCTTGAGGGGAGAAGGGTTGCAATGTTGGCACACACCCTTTAATTGGTGCCCCTTTAGCGTTCACTTTCTTTAAGCGTGAGTAGTGAGTGGGGGGTTCTGGCATATCGCCCAAAATCCACTCGACAAATTCCGCTTCGGTTCGCTCTTTAAAGGCGTCACTAAAAATCCGTTCATTCCCAATAGTACTCTGTCGTCGATCGCCAATGGATTTACCGCAGGAGGAACCCGCACCGTGACAGGGATAGACTTCGACGCGATCGCCTAACGGGACTAATTTGTCGAATAATGAGTGATACAGTTGCGCCGCCTGTTTTTTCTCTGTCCCTGTACCTACTAAATCGGGACGCCCAACATCTAGATTAAACAGCGTATCCCCAGTCAGCACGCCAAAGGGTTCTTTCCCTTGTTGAGCATCATGAATTAATAGGCAAATGTGTTCTGGTGTATGTCCAGGAGTATGCAGGGCGCGAAGGGTAACTGTACCAATTTGTAACTCGTCTCCTTCACTCAGTTGCTGTATCTGGAATTGATAATCCTCACTCTTCCCGCCGTAAATTGTCGCGCCAGTACGGGCTTGAAGTTCATGGACACCGGATACAAAGTCTGCGTGGATATGGGTTTCCAGAATGTGGGTAATTCTCACACCACGCGATCGCGCTATTTGTAAATAAATATCTACGTCACGACGCGGATCGATAACGGCGGCTACACCTGCTTTGTCATCTCCCACTATATAGGATAGCAGCGCTAGTCCTTCGGTGTTAATTTGTTCTAAAACTAATGCCATGATTCTTTCTCCGATTAAGGATTAACTCCCTTGTGAATGCTGTGAAATATAGCTTTTGAAGAATTCTTTCATCTGAGGGGATTTCTCACAGTCAAAGCCCATGTTTTTCCCTTTTTCCATGGCTTGTTCGGCGGTCATTCCCTCGCGAGTTGCCACATACATTAATGCCATCGCCCCCGAACGTAATCCACTCTTACAGTGAATCAGGGCTGGTTTGGGCAGTTCTTCGATCTGCTGGAGAACTTGATTTGCCAGTTGCTCTGTCATCCCATCGGGTTTAACCGGGATATTGACATACTGCAATCCGGCGGCTTCGGCTTGCTGCTGTTCATCGCTAGCAAACCCCTCTTCGGAGGGCGATCGCAGATTTAATACCGATTTTACCCCCTCTTGAGCCGCTTGTTGCAGTTGCTCCGGCGTCACCTGATTCGTGGCTACGGTTAAGTTATCGTTAATCTTTTTGGCGTTTTCCATGAAAGTCTAACTCCTTGTTCAAATGTCAATAGTATAAATGCTTATTTATATTCTATTCATAGTTTTGGCTGAAAAATGGGACAATTACTCTAACCTGAGAAGGATATTGTTTTCTATCTAAAGAGGGTTTCTATTTTGAGCGGAGGCTAACTTTTTAACGTTTAGCAACTTATTCTACAACAGTTCGTTTGTCCTAATCGATGTGTCTACTGCTATACTTATTCAGCAATCCCTAATTAAAGATGAATCGAAGAATATTCTTTTTCCTCAGTAGCTCAACGGCTGGCGCTATCTTACTCAGTCAGTGTTCTTCGGCTACGACTAAACAAGCGCAGTCCGAAAAATTACGCTTGTCTTCCAGGCGATTGAGTAGCCAAGGCGGACAACTCGATATTGCTCTCGATGCGGGTTACGGTGATATTAACCTCGCCGGACGTCAAGCCAAACTTTATAGCTACAACGGACAAGTTCCCGGTCCAGTTTTAGAAGCTCAGCCAGGAGATTCTGTTCGGATTCAATTCAGTAATAATCTACCAGAAGCAACCAACCTGCACTATCACGGACTCCATGTTTCCCCCACTGGGAATGCTGATAATGTCTTTCTGGAAATTCCCTCTGGGGAGCAACTAACCTATGAATTCACGATTCCCCAAAACCATCCGGCGGGAACCTTCTGGTATCATCCTCACCTACATGGTTTGGTCGCCAAGCAGGTTTTTTGGGGACTGGGGGGATTATTTATTGTGCGTGGTGAATTAGACCAGATTCCTGAAATTGAAGCGGCGCAAGAAGAATTATTGGTTATCCAGGATTTTGATTTAGATAGCGGTGGTCAGGTGATTACACCCCACCCCATGGAGCAAATGCATGGACGGGAAGGACAACTGATTACTATTAATGGTAAGGTTAATCCGACTCTATCGATTCCATCGGGTGGCTTATTGCGTCTGCGAATTGCTAATGCTTCGCCCTCTCGTTTTTACCGTTTGAGTTTAGAGGAACATCCCTTTTATTTAATTGCTACTGAAGGGGGTTCTATCTCTGAACCTGTCGAACAGCAAGAGTTACTGTTAACGCCGGGACAGCGAGTTGATGTGCTGGTGCCCGGAGAGCGAGAACCTGGAGAATACCGTTTGTTAAATCAACCCTATAACCGAGGGAGTATGGGTATGATGGGTGGTGGTAGGATGGGTCGTGGCATGATGGGTCGTGGTAGGATGGGTCGTGGTATGATGGGTCGTGGACAGACTAACGATTCCGGAAATGTCGAGGTATTAGCCACACTCCGCTATAAAGGACAAGTTGAACCGCTTCCCTTACCCAAACGCTTGATTCCGGTAGACGCCTTGCCCGAACCTGAGACGACACGACGTTTTACTTTCAGTCATGGTATGGCTCCGGGACAGGGTATGGTGTTTTTGATTAATGGCAAAATATTCGACCACCAGCGCATTGATACCCAGGTGCAATTAAATACTGTGGAAGATTGGGAGTTGGTGAATACGGGGATGATGGATCATCCGATTCACTTACATACTAATCATTTTCAAGTAATTGACCGCAATGGTCAACCTGAACCCTATCGGGCTTGGCGAGATACAGTTTTAGTGCCTGTTGGGGGAACAGTGCGGATGCGGGTTCGGTTTGCAGATTTTCCGGGAAAAACAGTTTATCATTGCCATATTTTAGACCATGAAGATTTAGGCATGATGGGTACGATAGAAATGGTGAGTTGATGTTATACTGTTCGCGGTCAAAAACGTAGCTTTGATCATGCAGAGCGTAACGGAGTTCAGCGAAGCATCTGGTGAGATTCTGTGCGCTATCGCGCCCCGCTTCGCTAACACTCCGCTATCGCTCCGTTCAGAATGACAAACTATAACCGTGCGAAGTATAATTCAATTGCACAATTTGACTGGGGCGGGTTTAGTGGCATTTGGATAAACCAGAAACGATATTTGTGAAACCCGCCCCTACATCGGTGCTATGATGTTCTGCGATTTGGCATCAGTGTTTGTGTTGATTCCTCAGGACTTTAGTGATTTTTTTCCACTTTTCCTTCTCCGCTAAAGAGGCTTTTTGGCCTTGTTTCCTGGCTAAATAGTGAAGTTCTTTTTGCAGTTTTTGATAATTCAGGAAACGCTGATCATCAAGGGTGCCATTTTCCAAGGCTTGTTGCACTGCACAACCGGGTTCGTCTTGGTGTTTACAATTGCGAAAACGACAGTGCTGGGCTAAGGTGTCGATATCGGTAAAGGTATCGGCTAAACTTTCCTCGTCTGCCCAGATCTGAAGTTCCCGCATCCCTGGAGTATCGATCAGCAAACCTCCTGAAGCCAGGGGAATTAATTGGCGATGGGTGGTGGTATGTCGCCCTTTACTATCGTCCGAACGGACTTCTCCAACCGCTTGTACGACTTGACCGATTAACTGGTTCACCAAAGTTGATTTGCCGACGCCTGAGGAACCTAGTAAAGCAACAGTTTGTCCGGGTTTTAGGTAAGGTTTTAGGGCTTCTAATCCCTGATTTTTGACCGCACTTAATATAATCACAGGTACACCAAAAGCGATTGCTTCAACAGCCTCTTGCTTTTCAGCAATATCCTCGCATAAATCCGCTTTATTGAGGACAATTACAGGATTCGCGCCGCTTTCCCACACCAGAAGCAGGTAGCGTTCAATGCGCCGCAGATTAAAATCCCCATCCAAACCAGAGATCAAAAATATGGTATCGATATTCGTGGCAATAATTTGGACTTCGGTTTTTGCGCCAACGGTTTTTCTTTGAAATTGACTTTTTCGGGGCAAAATGCGATGAATTATCCCATGTTTACCTTCATTGGTGAGGCGAATCACTACCCAATCTCCTACAGCAGGAAAGTCCTGGCGTCCAGTTGCTTGGTATCGCAGTTTGCCGATAACGTCTGCTGAGAGTTCGCCTTGTTCGGTGTAGAGACGGTAGGTATTTTTGTACTCTAGGGCAACTCGACCAATGGTGTAACCCTCTTGCCATTGGGAATTGAGGCTGTTGGCAAAAAATTCACTCCAGCCTAATGATTCTAAATTCATTGATTTCCTCAGTGTCTGTTGCTTGATTTGGGCAAGGCGCACAGAGGATTTTTGACGTTCGTTAGCCTGAGAAACGACGCGATCGCGTCAAACCCTCTGTGGTTGCCTTGAGTTGTGTTATTGGGGTGGAAATGGTTACAAGCTCAGACATAGAGTTATCCTTCCGGGTATTGCCCGACAACATATTTATGTATTATACTACAAAAACACTACAGTGATCTCAGATTTTGCGCCCGATTCAGCCGAGTAGAAACGGCTAATTATGATTTATTGACAGGTAACTTAATTACAAACTCTGTTCCTTGAGGGGGATGGGAATGACATTGAAGCTGTCCCCCGTGTTTGTCTACGATAATCTGGTAGCTAATTGATAATCCTAAACCGGTTCCTTGACCGACGGGTTTTGTAGTAAAGAACGGATCAAATATTCGAGACTGAACCTCTGCTTTGATGCCAGTACCGTTGTCAGTAATACGAATAATTACCCAGTTGGGTTCAACGAATTCCGTGTGAATCCGAATCATCGGTGAGGGTTGAGGATTTGTTGTCGAGTAGTCATGGAACTTCCCCCGGTTGGCTGAAGCTATTCCTGATAAATAGGCAGTATTATGAGCTTCGTCAAGGGCATCAATGGCATTGCTAAGAATATTCATAAACACTTGATTGAGTTGACCTGGATAACAGTTGACTAACGGCAGTTGACCATAGTCTTTAACCAGTTGAATCGGAGGACGATTCTCCTGTTGGGTCAGCCGATGTTTTAAAATCAGTAGTGTGCTATCGATGCCTTGATGAAGATTCACCCGCTTGCACTGGGCTTCATCGAGTCGGGAAAAGTGGCGTAAGGATTGGACAATTTCACTGATGCGACGAGCGCCTTCTTGCATTGAGGCGAGAAGTTTGGGGAAATCGGTGGCAATAAATTCTAGGTCAATGTATTCTATGTATTCGGCAATCTCAGCAACGGGTTCGGGATAGTGTTTGCCATAGAGTTGGACTAGGTGCAGCAAGTCTTGTGCATAGTCAGAGGCGGGAGCAATGTTGCCGTAGATGAAGCTGGTGGGGTTGTTGATTTCATGGGCTACCCCGGCGACGAGTTGCCCTAAACTAACCATTTTTTCATTCTGTACCAGTTGGGCTTGGGTGCGTTGGAGTTTCTGCAAGGCTTGTTCGAGTTGCAAGGCTCTTTCTCGTTCTTGCTGGGTGATTAAGTGCAAGGCTTCTTGGGAACGTTTGCTCTGGGTGATGTCGGAAAATGAGGTGACAACGGCGTAGGGTTGGCTGTCTCCGGGATTAAACAGCGGTTGAGAATTTATGCTAATCCAGGTGATATGCTTTCTTTGTTCCTGGTAAACGGGCTCCTTCTGTTTTAGCCTCAGCCCTCCCCCCTTTGCTCTGTTTCCAGGAAGATGTGAGTCGTTCACCGGACAGGATAGGAGTGATGCTTTGGATGGGGAAATCCCCATAATGACTCTTACTTGGGGTTTCCCTGTGCGTAAGGTTACCATCGCGGGATGCTCTTGGCTGGGGAAGGGAGAGCCATCTTCCTGAATGATTTGTCCCCCCCAGTTCATACCGATTTGTCCGAGTATTTGTTGAGCGGAACGTCCTAAAATGCTTTCGGCACTGGCATTACAGGCAATAATCTGACCGTCTGCTTGCTGCAGTATAATTCCCTCAGACATGGCGGTGACGACGGAACGATATCGTTGTTCGCTGACTCGTAGCTCTTTCTCTATCCGTTGCCGCTCGATGAGTTCTGCCTGTACTCTAGAATAGAGTTCCGATTGTTGGAGTGCTATCCGCCTAACACTGGACAACCGTGGACAACACGATCATTCCATTGATGGATCGCCAGTCTCAGCAAACGCTACGTTATTGGGGTCATGGAATCTATGGGTGCTTGCCAGCTCATAGTTTAAAAGCCGTCTAGGTTTA
>NZ_JAVKEW010000080.1:0-3647 GCF_040226375.1 Coleofasciculus sp. G2-EDA-02
TCAGCTAAAACAGCAGGAACCCCGCGCTCTGGCGAAGCCGAGCGTCGGGAGGAATGCGAGTCCGGCGTAGGAACGGAGCCGGACAATAATCTATCGGACATACAGACAGCCTCTTTCTGATGAGATACAATAGGGCTATGAATCAAGTCCTGACTATCTCCTGTAAGCTCAAGGTATCTGAGTTGCAACCCGTGAAACTGGATGCAACGCTGGATGCGTTTGTGCAGGCGTTGAACTGGGTTAACCAGAACACGCCGGAGAAGATAGTCAATGCAGTGAAGCTGCAATCGCTGTGCTACTACGAAGTTCGCGCCCGATTTGGCTTGTCGAGCAATTTGGCGCAGCAGGTATGCAGGAGAGTAGCAGGTTCTCGCAAGGTTGCCAAACAAAAGAATCGTCCGGTCAAGGTCTTCAAGGCTGGCTTTGTTACCTATGACGCTCGAATCTTCTCGTTTCGGCAGAAGGACTGGACAGTTTCGCTCACCACCGTTGAGGGTCGTGAGCGTTTTGAATTGGCAATTGGCAACTATCAGCGAGGGATGTTGGCAGGGGCTAACCCAAAATCGGCAACCCTAGTAAAACGGCAAGACGGTTCCTACTACATCCAAATTTGCCTGGAGTCGGAACCGCCAGAGCCGCAAGATGGGGATGAGGTTTTGGGTGTGGACTTGGGACGCACAGATATTGCACACACATCGGAAGGTCAACACTGGGATGGGCAAGACATAACCAAAGTTCGTGACCACTTTGCCAACTTGAGAGCCAAGCTCCAGCACAAAGCCAGTAAGGGCACACGCAGTTCGAGACGGAGATGCCGTCAACTGCTGCAACGGTTGTCTGGTCGTGAGCGTCGTTTCCAGAGTTGGGTCAATCACAATGTTTCTAGACGCATCGTTGAAACCGCAAAAAGTATTGGAGCCAGTATTGCTCTGGAAGATTTGACGGGAATTCGGGAACGCACCAACCAGCAACCGCGAAACAAAACAGAACGCAGACGCAGTAATAGTTGGGCATTCCATCAACTGAGGCTGTTCATCGGGTACAAAGCCTTGGGTGCTGGCGTGAAAGTTGTCACCGTCAATCCTCGCTATACGTCCCAAACCTGTCACCAGTGCCTGCACATTCACCCTGACCCCGATAAGTCCTATCGCAGCGGCAAGCGGTTTAAGTGTGGTCATTGCGGCTGGCATGGTGACGCAGATTTCAACGGTGCGATGAACATTAAAGCAATCGGGGCGCTTGTAAACCGCCCTGAAGGCTCCTGGTTGTCTTGCGAGACAATTGGAGGGCTCTTGAAAGCCCGCACTGTACGCGATAGCGTCAGCGTCGGGTAGTTTACATTAAATCACATCTGGATGTTGAGCCATGCGCCGTCGTCGCCCACGCCGTTTCAGCCATTCAGTGGCATCATCGATGAAGGAATACACCACCGGCACTACCACCAAGGTTAACAGGGTGGAGAGTAAAAGTCCCCCTAGAATTACGGTAGCGATGGGGGAATAGGCATCCATACCGATTTCTGGAAAGAACGCCAGCCGCACAATTACGATAATGGTGGTCAATGTTGTCATGGTAATCGCTTTTAACCTGACAGGACCTGCCATTCGGATCGCCACATCGCGGGGAACCCCTTCTTCTCGTTTAGCGAGGATCAACTCTAGCAGCAGAATTGCTGCGGATAGAGACAAACCGGATAGGATAATAATGCCCAGAATTGAGACGCTTGAAAGGGTCAGTTCAAACCCAGTTTGGGACGACACTTTGTCGATGTCCGGTTGGGCGAGTAAAATCTGTTCAAAGCGATAGGTGTTCTCGTCAGTCTTAGCAAAAGACGTGCCAGGTTCCATCTCCAGCGATGCCGTAAACTGACCCGAATCCCCCAGGGGCATCATTTCTTGAGGCACAAACGGATAAAGTGCGATCGCAAACACAATAGCAGATCCCGCGATCGCCAGCGTCACCTCCCGATTGTTCATACAGCGATCCAGCAGCCAACCATAACCCTGCTCTAGTTTCTGAAAGCCTACCCGCACCGGGGTCAACAGCCACTGTAACCACGTCTTTCGTTGGCGTCTTTGCTGAGGCGGCTTGAGCACAAATGCTGCAATTAGCGGAATCAGCGTCACCGACACAATCAGCGAGGCGATAAAAGCAAACACCATGGGCCACACGATGCCCACAAACATCAATCCCGTCAACCCTCCTGCCAAAATCGTTGGCAACAATGCTGCAATCATCACACAACTTGCCGCCGCACTTGCCAGAAATACCTCCCCCGTACCTTGAATTGCCGCCTGTCTGGGGCGTAGCCCTTCCCGTAGTTTCCGATCAATGGAGTCGATGACGATGATGGAATCATCCACCAGTTTCCCAATCGCCATCATCATGCCAATCAGGGTGGAGGAATTAAGGGACATCTCGATAGAGGTAATCACGCGATCGCTCACTTTGAGTCCCTTGGTGATTTCGATGCGATCGCCGGGATAAACTGAATAAAATGATTAAGTACAGGTTTAAAACATATGCTACACGGCGACTTTAGCCGCTAACCACTTTCGCACTACACTAGATTTATCGCACTCTCATTGTGGAACTGCTATGTCCTTCACGCAAGAGTTGGAAACGTCCGAAGAACTATGGGATGATATAGTCTTTCCCCCCAGTGACCTACTGAGTGACGAACCTCCTTTGGAAACTGACTTGCATCGCCTACAAATGACATTGCTCATCACCTGTTTGGAATGGCTGTGGCGAGAGCGCAATGATTTCTATGCCTCTGGGAATCTGACGATTTACTATTCTCCCCGTCAGCGTAAGTCGGAGAAGTTCCGGGGACCGGATTTTTTTGTGGTGTTAGGAGTTGAACGCTTCCCGCGCCAAAGTTGGGTAGTTTGGGAGGAAGATGGGAAGTATCCCAATGTGATTGTCGAAATTCTTTCTCCCAAGACGGCGGCGACTGATCGAGGCTTAAAAAAGCAACTGTACCAAGATGTTTTCCGGACTCCGGACTATTTCTGGTTTGATCCAAATAGCTTAGAGTTTAAAGGATTTCATTTAGTCGATGGGGAGTATGAGGAATTGCCCCTGAATCAGCAAGGGTGGTTATGGAGCAAGCAGTTGGGGTTATATTTAGGGATTTATGAGTCGAAGTTGCGCTTTTTTAGTGCCGAGGGACAGTTAATTCCCATACCCCAAGAAGTTGCTGAACAAGAACAACAAAAGCGAGTGCAAGCCGAACAACAGTTAACGGAAATGGAATCGTTGTTGAATCGATATCGGGAACGGTTTGGAGAGTTGCCCGACTGAATTGGCTTTGGGACAGGAGATTTTGGGCAAGCAAGGCGATCGCATTGCTTGCAACGTCTGGAACCAAATGATGTGTCCTAACCTGCCTTGGTACTGCTATACATCCCCGATGTCTTGAAGAAATCGGGGATCTGGTAAGGATGGATTACACTGAGGCTACGGCTTTATCTGTCTCGCGATCGCTATTCCTCTAATGGTTAAATCAATGGACATTTCTTTCCTTTGTGGACATAAGTATAACCGTCAGCTTTCCAGATTGGCTCGAAATACTTCCAGTTGATGCTTTGCAGTTTCCCTTTTGCTGTAGTCAAGTCAAAGACTCGACCAGCTCTCACTGTCAC
>NZ_JAVKEW010000081.1:0-10231 GCF_040226375.1 Coleofasciculus sp. G2-EDA-02
CCTCTGGAGTTATCTAAATTAGGCTCAATACTTGGTAGTTTTCTACGGGTGTTTGGTTTAAGTATTGCCGCAAGGATAGATAATTGTAAGGTGTGTCGCGGAACTAAGAATCCCCGCACTTATAGGGCGGGGAGTGTCAAATAACCGATATCCGTAAACTTGATGGCATTTCCGACTAAATTAGTGATGACGCGGCGGAGGTCGAGGCGATCGCCTTTTATCCTGATTGAGCCATTGTATTGCTCGTCGTAGATTAAAGACAGACCCTTGTCAAGTGCGATCGCGTCCAGTTCCCTGACGACTTCTTTGATCATCTTTTTCAGATCAAAGGGAGCGATCACCAGACGTTTACAACCCGCTTCAAATCGATGAACCTCCAGTAAAGTATTGACTAATGAGAGCAAATTTTGATTACTGCTGGCGATTGTCGTTATTGCTTCTATCACCTTGGGTGGCAGTTCGGCAAATTTGCCTCGTTGGAGTAGAGTTAACATCCTATCGGCAGCTACTAGTGGCGTCCGCAGATCGTGAGTGAGGCGGGAGACAAAATCTGCTCGCGCCAAAGTCATTTCCTGCATGGCATCTATACTGTGTTTCAACCGGAGGAGACTACGCACACGAGCCAGTAATTCGTCTACCTCAATGGGTTTGTAGACAAAATCATCTGCACCCAAATCGAGTCCATCGGCTATACGAGTTGATTTGTGAGCAGTAATCAGCAAAATGGGAATAAAAGGCAGTTGAGGATTGGAGCGAATTCTGTAAGTCACTTCGTAGCCATCTACCTCTGGCATCATCACATCCAACAGAATTAAGTCCGGCGGTGAGGCTTCAACACTGGCTATAGCCTCAAGTCCGTTTGAGCTAGTGGTGATACAGTAGCCCTCTTCAGAGAGAATCGTCTGTATGAGGAATAAGTTATCCGCTACATCATCAACTGCCAGGATTTTACTGGGTTTATCTTTCATTTCCCGTCTCCTCTCTCAAACCCATCCCACACTTAAAAATGAGTCTGCATCTTCCAAATCAGTCTTTTGACGGATGAAATGGAGGAATTGTTGATAATCCCGAAGCGGTTGAGCTTGTTCCAGTTTCCGCTGTTTTCTGATTCGCAGCAAGTAGTCTTTGAGGCGAGCATACCGCCATCCGACTTGAACCCCCAACTCGTAGAGTTGATGGGCTTTTGGAGTTGCGATCGCTTTGAGTAAAATTTGCACCTGTCGCTGGGAGTTGTAATCAAATAGCGTTCTTCTACTGTGTTTACCCTCCTTACAGCCTTTCCAAAACTCGTCACTGTTGGATAAAGTGTGGATGTGAAGTCGATAGTGCAAGAGCGTCGATTGCAGCCACTCTAAATCTTGTTTTCTTTCGGCTGAAAGCGAATCGTCCGGCTGATACTTGTTCCAGGCTTGGACAAAAGAGCTTAACGCTCTCTCCCATCCGGCTAAATAGTCAGATGGTGTTTTTGAATTGGCTGAGTCTGGAAGCAACCTATGGTCTGAAAGAATGTTAGTCTGTGGCATGAGCGTCAACCTTTGCAAGACAGGGTTTGAGTTGCCGTTTCTCATTTCTAAATTTTTAAAATATCAACTATTTAGATTGAGAGAGTTCTACCTAAAAGCTGATATCTGAACTCCTGTCCCTGCTACTTAGAAGCGCCATTGGTAGGAGTTCTCTTTCCCAAGTCATAGTTTTCAGGCATTAACGGGACTTTCAAGCCCTGTTAAATTTTGTTAAAAAGCAGATGCCCTATCAACCGATAGGACATTTGTTACAAAAATTTTAACTTGGCTAATACCTTTACTGGCTGTGGATATGCTAATATTGTATTCTTTTAAGTTGTCAAAATAGAATCTAGCTCGGCTAAGATTTTTTGGAGACGTTTCTGCTTTTTCGGGTCGCTCCAGACTTTTGACTTGCTAGCTTTTGTCAAAGCAGCCTTAATTTGGTTTTTCAGGTTTTCTTCAGGTTTATCTGCTGATGCGCTTTTCTTTAATGCCGCAATACGCTCTTTAATCTGAGTTAAAGACAAGTTTTCGGCAATAGCCGTTTCAAGCAGCGATTTTCTGGCTTCCTCGTCCTTTAGTTTGGCGATCGCTCGTGCTTTAGTGTACTCAATTTTCCCTTGACGAAGGGCTTCAAGGATACCTTCAGGCAGCTTCAGCAGAGAGAGTCGGTTGCTGACAAACGACTCCCATCCCATTCGCCCTAGATCATTGAAAACCTTAATGACTTTTTCTGCTTCGGGTTGAATGATAACGTTATCATTCATCCTCTGCACATCATTTTGCATCCGGTAAAGCAGCCGAATCACATCGTCTTGAGGGCATTCCAGCAGGTGAGAGAGCAGTTGCAGTATGCCTTCTGTTTCTTCGACAGGATTGAGGTCTTCTCTTTGGAGGTTTTCAACTAATGTTATGTGTAAAGTTTGTTGCTCCGTCAGGTCTCGAATAATAACGGGAACCTCAGACAACCCAGCTTCACGGGCAGCTCTATACCGTCTTTCGCCTGCTATCAGCTCGTAGTGATTATCATCTAAAGGGCGGACTAATAGAGGTTGAAGAATTCCGTCAGTTTTTACTGACTGAACCAAGGACTGCATGGCTTGGGAATCGAAGTATCGGCGAGGTTGAGAGGAGCGGGGTTGGATCGAGTCTAGACTCAGTGTTTTTGGAGTTGAGTCGGTGACTTCATCATCTCCAAACAAAACGCTTAAATTTGCCTTGCCTTTATAAGGTTGGTCATTTTTACTTGGCATTGAGTTTCTCCATCTTGGCGGCTAACTGGTCTAATAGTTTGATGGCAGGATTTTTTGGTTCGTAGACAGCAAGTGGGACTTGTTTCTCTGAGGCATCCACAAAAGCTGTTAGTCGGGGTATAGGATTGTAGACGGCACCAACAGGGGCAAATTGTTCATTTATGGCTTTGAGCGTGCGTTTATCCTGAGAATTAGTAGCAGCGTAGCGAGAAGGAACGAACCCAGCTATTTGTAAAGAGCGATTTCCTCTTTTCCTAACTCTTGCCACAGTTTGTAAAAGGAGGTTAGTTCCCTCAAAGGCTTTATAGTGGGTTTCAATAGGGACTAAGACGTGAGTAGCAGCTACTAGACTGATATAGCTCAATAGTCCTAAACTGGGTGGGCAATCGATGAGGATAAAGTCATAGTTGTTTTTAAGGGGAGCGATCGCATCTGATAAGCGAACTTCCCGGAAATCCATATTAACCAGTTGGATTTCAGCGGCGCTAAGATTGATATTGGTAGGAGCCAGATCCATGCCATGAATATTAGTTTGGATGGACAGTGGCTCCTCGTTGACAATGGCATCGAATACGGTTTTATCTAGGCTATAAGGGTCAATTCCCATGAAGAGTGTCAGAGAAGCTTGGGGATCGATATCGATAAGAAGAACCTTATGCCCCCGTTTAAAGAGTTGATAGCCCAGATTGAGTGTAATTGTGGTTTTCCCTACGCCGCCCGCTTGATTAAATAGCGAGATTATCTTCGTCATAGGTTGTACATTCATAATAAAGTCTTGAAGTAAATAATAAAGTCGTGAAGTAAATAATAAAGTCGTGAAGTAACTGGCACAGTACCAGAAAAGAAGATTTAGGGGTTAGCAGATAAGTTTATTCATCATCATTGTTGGCATGAAGTGATTTATCCTCTTGCGATTTGATCCACTCTTGCATTAATTCTGCCAAAACCTCACTCATAGAACGGTCACAGGCAGCGCCAAGCGACTTAAACTTTAACTTCAGTGCTTTTGGGATGTAGCCATTGAGCTCAGACATCCCAGACTCTTTCTTACTCATGCCCTCATTGTCGCATGGTACTTAACAATTCGGGAGCCTTTCGCGCTAACTCGAAAAAGAGTTTAAGCGCTAGACTAGCAAATATCAAGCATAGCAGCCATCCACTAAAAAGTGGAAAGAGCGGAGCAAATCCGATGGCTAAACGACATAGGGCATTAACTCCTAAACAGATTGAACAACGTCTTCAACAAGGGCGTGGTATCGGGTGGGGAAAAGATTATTTACCTTGGCTAACCGTTCAAGATGTTCCCTCGCTGGGCGTCGTTACACGCATCCAAGGCATAAAAACTAACAGAAAGCACGAACTGTTCAGCCTTCAAGAAACTCGCTATTTTTACATCCTCGACTGGTCAGAACAAGTTACTGATATCCGAGAGCAATATCCTTTGTTGCCTTTATCAGAAACTCTAAAAATTGCCCAAGATTGCGGTTTGAGACACCCTACCGACCCAGTTACCCGCGCACCTGTGGTAATGACAACGGACTTCTGCATCAGTGTGCGCTTCCCTATAGGAGTAGTGCCGTTTGCTCGCACTGTTAAACCTTCGCAGGAGTTAGCCAAGAAAGCTGTAAGAGAAAAATTTGAAATTGAGCGTCGCTACTGGGAAAACAGAAACATCAGTTGGAAGATTGTGACCGAACACGATATTCCCACAGTTCTTGTCAAAAATATAGCTTGGCTACATCCTCGCTTTCATACCTCAAGCCTCTCCCTGTCAGAGCCGGAAATTGATCAAATCAAAAACTTACTTACCCACCAAGTCCTTCAAAGTAACAACTCCCTAGCCAAAATCGCGTCTTCAGGCGATGCCTATTTCAACTTACGTCCGGGTAGTAGTTTATCAGTTGCCCGTCATCTGCTAGCTACACGCCAATGGTTAGTTGACATGAATCAACCCATCCATCCGAGCCGGAAGTTGGTGCTAAAGGGAACTCAGTTAATACCTTAGCCCACTCACCAAAAAGGAGAAGAAAATGCTGTTAATAAACCAGCTATTTGAGTGGCATAGCCTTGAGGAAGCCAACCCTCAAATTGACCGTGTGCTGTGGATTGCTCCATCTGGCACTGATATAGTCACTATCGATATCAATCATCCTCATGCCCAACCCATTTGGCATAAATATCAGAATCTTTTAGCGGCTAAAGCCGCTAACCAAATCAGCCCAGTTCAAAACGACCCCTACGGGGCTATTCAATTACAGGATGAGGAAATTTCTCTAGCTCAACGCCAGTTACTCCAGGAAGCTTGGGCTGCCATAGCTCCTATCATTGCCACTGGAGAATTGGTCTTTCATCGCTCTGGGCGAGGGCGACTCATCGCCCAAGCCGTTCAACGGACAGGACGAAGCGAGACAACCATTCGCAAAGACTTACGGCGTTACTGGCAGGGGGGACAAACTCTCAATACTCTGCTGCCCCGCTTTCACTTATGTGGTGGCAAAGGTAAAGTGAGAACCAGCCAGAACAGCAAACGCGGACGTCCTACTTTGCTCTGTTTACCCACAGGTGAATCCGTTGGCATTAATGTTGATGCCGAAGTACGGGAGAAACTACTCACTGGCTGCCGATTATTTTATGAAAATCGCACGGGAAGAACCTTAAAACAGGCGTACCAACTCACCTTAGAGAAGTTTTTTCATCGCGGTTACGCCCTTGAACAGGGCGTGCTAGTGCCAATCCTGCCACCAGCAGAAGAACTGCCGAGCTTCACGCAGTTTAAGTATTGGTATGAGAAAAGCCGCTCACTAAGTAAGACACTTATTGCCCGTGAAGGTCAGCGTCAGTTTAACTTGCGTCACCGCCCCTTGGAGGGAGACTCAACAGCTATGGCTTTTGGACCTGGGTCACTGTATCAAATCGACGCAACAATTGCAGATATCTACTTGGTCAGTTCCCTCAACCGCAACTGGATTATTGGTAGACCCACACTTTACCTGGTTATTGATGTATTCAGTCGGCTCATTGTTGGGTTTGTCGTCACTCTCGAACCGGCCAGTTGGCTGGGTGCAATGCTAGCGCTGGAAAATGCCACAGCCGATAAAGTTGAATTTTGCCGCTTTAACGGGATTGAAATCCAAGAAACTGAGTGGCCCAGTCATCACCTTCCCGAAGCCATCTTGGCAGACCGAGGTGAATTGGAGGGGTATAACGCCAACAACTTGGTGGAATCTCTAGGTGTCCAAGTTTGTAACACACCCCCATACCGAGCTGACCTCAAAGGAATTATCGAGAGGAGCTTTCGTTATTTTAATGATGAAATCATTCATTGGCTCCCAGGTAGCTTTTCAAAGGTAAAGGCGCGAGGCGAAAGAGATTATCGACTTGATGGGGTACTCACCCTCTACGAATTTCGACAACTCATGATTCTATTCATCCTTGACCATAACAACGAAAAACGATTGGATGAATACCATTTTGAAGAATTTATGATTCAGAAAAATGTCGCTCCTTATCCAGTTAACCTCTGGCATTGGGGAGTGGAAAATCGGGTGGGCGCTCTGCATTGGAAGCCTCCTCAAACCATTCGCCTGAATCTCCTCCCATCCGAATTAGCTTCTGTTACTCGCAACGGGATTTACTTCAAAAAGCTGCACTATACCTGTGAATTGGCTTTCAAAGAACAATGGTTTGTATTAGCTAGAAACTCTGGATGCTGGAAGATTTCTGTGGCTTATGACCCCCGCCGTGTTGACAACATCTACCTTCGACTTGATGGAGGTCAGCTTGTGGAAGTCTGTCACTTGCATGAAACTGAACAGAGATTTTTGGGGCTAGATTTTCTCACAGTGGCTGACTACTATAGACGCTTTGAACAAGACAGACAAGCCGCTAGAACACGCGGCTTGCAGTCCAAAGCTTCTTTAAACGCTAAAGCTAACCAAATTATTGCTTTGGCATCGGCTCAAGCTCAAGAGCAGCGAGAGAATCAAAGCCAACCCAATCGCCTCAAAAATATCAGACTGAACAAACACTCAGAACGCTTAAAAGAGCGGCAGGAATTAGCTTGGCAGTTTGATTCACCAACTGTTACCTCCCCCCCTAATTCCGTGGTTCCACAACAGCCAATCAACCAAGTAGATGAACCCATAGATGAATACATACCCCCAGCACGACCAATTGAAAAGTTACGGGCTGTACGTGAAAGGACATTAAATCATGAAAAAGACCCAAACCATTGAAAAACCGCCAATTTTCGTTTTTAAAGGACAAAAAGTGTCAGCTTATTATCATGAAGAGATTTCCATATACCGGGGCAATCCTCTGATTGAAGCTTTACCGGAAATCCTGACAGAAGAACAGGTCATCGAACAACTGCAGTTTTACCCGCACTTCAACTCTCAAGAACTCTTGTTACCGAAAGAACTACGGTTACATCTACTGCAAAATGTCCTGCAATTTTTTACGCCTCTTCCGGTTCATATTGATTTAGAACAGCGATTTTCCCGTCTAATTCGAGCGGGTTATATTGCTCGAAATCCTCTCAATTTAGGGTTTTGGAAAGACCTGAACCAGAGGGTAGATTCTTTGAGCCAAAACCGATGCCTTAACCAACGTTTGCGTTCAACAGCTACGGGTTTCACAATTCTCGGCATCAGCGGCGTGGGGAAGTCAACGGCTGTGGAGCAAATCTTATCCCTTTATCCTCAAGTCATTTACCATTCCCGCTATGGCAACCGACGTTCTACCAATACCCAATTAGTCTGGCTGAAACTAGAGTGTCCATCCGATGCGTCAGTTAAAGGTTTATGCCTCAACTTTTTTCAATCCGTTGATGACATTTTGGAGACTTCCTACTACTTGAGCTATGGCGGTAAAGGACGACGAACCTTGAACGAGCTGATGCCAGATGTAGCCCGTGTCGCCTCCTTAGTCCATTTAGGTGTTTTGGTGATTGACGAAATTCAAGTCCTGAGCAAGCTCAGAAGTGGCGGACATGAAAAAATGCTCGATTTCTTTGTACAACTGATCAATATGATTGGGCTACCTGTCGTGCTGGTGGGAACTTACAAAGCTTGGTCAGTTCTCGGTAGCGAATTTCGTCAAATTCGTCGCGGTACGGGACAGGGAGATTTGGTTTGGGAACGGATGAAAGAAGATGAGGACTGGCTGTTATTTATTGAGTCGCTGTGGCAATACCAGTACGTCCAGTTTCCCTGCCAACTTACAGATGAATTGAGCCATGCTCTCTATTACGAAAGTCAAGGTATTACTGACTTAGCAGTAAAGCTGTTCATGTTGGCACAGGTGCGAGCTATCACGACTGGAAAGGAGAAATTGACCAAAGGGATAATCCAGTCTGTAGCATTGGATTACCTGCGGACAGCCAGAGAGGTTTTAAATGCTTTAAAGTCGGGTTCGTTAGAGCGGTTAAAAAACTGCGAAGATGTTCGCCCAATTACCATCGAACCTTTTCTCGAACAAGAGTTAGGGCATCTTTTCGTTGCTAATTCAATTAATCCTCAAACCGCGACTGCGAAAAACTCGGTCAACAAGAGCAGGGTTGAGCCATCGATGTCTTTATCTCCTGAGCCTGAACCCGAGTTAGAACAAGCTTTTGGCAGTAATTCTTCTCCAGTTCAAGCCACCAAGAAAGCGAAAAAACGACCCACAGCTACCTCACCAGCAGAATTACCAGAAATTGTGAGCAACGGAGCCTCAAGTGGCATGAGTGCCTATGAAACTCTCAAACAGGCAGGTTACATCGGCGGTAGCACTGAATTCATTTCTGGCGAAGAGGGGTTTATATGATTAGTTTCTTTCCCGACCCTTACCCCGACGAGCTGCTTTACAGTGTTTGCGCTCGCTTCGCCGACCGAGTGCGATATCCGGGTGAAAGTTCTGTAGTTCGGCAGCTCTTTGGCACTCGCAATGGAGCGGCTGTTGTTGACCTGCCTTCTCGCCTCGGTCATTTAGTGGCTACCCTACCTCCAGGACACAGCTATACTGTTGACCGATTGATTGACAACCATACATTGCTGCCTTTTTACAGTCCATTTTGTCCGCCCTCCCGCATCAATCAAGTACGAGAGGATATGCAAACCACTAACGGTTCGCGGATTTATGGACGCTTGGGAATTTTAGTCAGTCATACTCCCCTATGGTTGCAATTCTGTCCTGTGTGTGCAGAAGAGGAAATTCGGCAGTTTGGCGAATCTTATTGGCATCGTCTGCATCAAGTTCCTGGCGTCAAAGTTTGTCCGGTACACACTGTTTTTTTGGCGCAAAGTTCTGTACCTTTTCGCCATGGTCGCAGGTGCGGTCAGTTTATCTGTGCACAACAAGGCATTGCTATTTCTTCTCCGAGTGAGCTTGATGAGTCCAATCCTTCTCATCAGGCTTTCCTGAGAATTGCCCACGATGCGGCTTGGCTGCTTGACCAACGTCACTTGAGCTTGGAATTAGAAAATTTACCTTATTGTTATCTCAAACTGCTTAGAGGGTGTAAGTTAGCCTCATCTGTTGGTCGGATTTATGTCCAGCCGCTCAACCAAGCTTTTAATGACTTTTATCAAAGAGACTTTTTACAGCAGCTCATGTGTGAACTAGACGTTTCTAGTTATAATCACTGGCTGTTACGTTTAACCCGATTTTGTCCTGACAAAGTCCAGTCTCCTCTTCACCATTTGTTACTCATTCATTTTTTGGGACATACAGTGGCTTCTTTTGTGCAATTCCAGAAGGATTTCTATGCCAGTGCCCAAATCTCAACACCGCCTGAAACTACTAGTTCTCTTGCTTCAGATACTTTGGAAACTTACCGCCAACAGTGGCTGAAACTCACAGCGACTTATCCGAAAACAGGACTCTCGTTCTTGCGGAAAAATTTCGGTCGCATTTATATTTGGTTGCACAAGCACGATTCACAATGGTTAGAAGCTCATCTACCACAGCAGAGGCGTCACACAGTTGCGTCCCCCCAAAGACTTGCTAGGGTAGATTGGTCTATTCGGGATTCACAGTTGGCTGCCGGTGTAAAAGAATTAGCTGTTCAAATGAAGAATGCGCCAGGACGCCCGATATGGTTGACCAAGACGGCTATTACCAGAAAACTTGGACAGTATACTCTCATTCAAAAGGAAATTGATAAACTACCACTTACAGCTCAGGTTTTAAGTGAAGTAGTGGAAACCCAGGTGGAGTATGCCATCCGACGATTAGAGTGGGCTACTGAGTGCTTCCGTCAAGAGCATATTTATCCTGCACGGTGGCAACTTTTATCACGGGCTAGTTTGAAGCCTCACACGGTTGCTCTACCCCCTGTTCAACAAGCTGTAGAGGTAAGCTGCTACGCAGCTAAACCGGATAAACAGCATTGCCTTTGTTTTTGATTTTTCTATTCCATTTAATTATAAGCTCTCCTTCATTTAATAATTTATGTAGCAATTTTTCTAGTTCTTCTACTGATTCAAATAGTCG
>NZ_JAVKEW010000082.1:0-42161 GCF_040226375.1 Coleofasciculus sp. G2-EDA-02
CCTCTGGAGTTATCTAAATTAGGCTCAATACTTGGTAGTTTTCTACGGGTGTTTGGTTTAAGTATTGCCGCAAGGATAGATAATTGTAAGGTGTGTCGCGGAACTAAGAATCCCCGCACTTATAGGGCGGGGAGTGTCAAAACAGTCTCAGCTTACGGGGTTAGGATGTATCCAGGATTAGAAAACTCAATTGCTGAGGCGTTGCTGAATGGACTGAATCACAGCAGCGTCTTTTTGTTTCTAATTTCACTTGAAGAGTTGTCTTTTTTGCCCAATCTGTCGGTGTGACAGTTTAACCTGTGGAACACCAGCGGCAAATAGTCTCTGGTCAGTTAACTACCATTTTATATAGATAGGATTAGAAAACTCAATTACTGCGGCGTTGCTGAATGGACTGAATCACAGCAGCGTCTTTTTTGTATAAAATACTTTTGTATAAAATACTACAGAATTCTAGCACAAAATTTGTATCTGTAGCAATCGGCAAATTGAAGGCGGCAAAAGAGCGCCCGTGATACTTGGCTATTCCCATACCCAAAAGGGTTTTTCTTTATCTAGTAAATTCCCTAACTACACTTATTTTTTCAACAAATTAAATTTTCAGGCAATGCTGCACTAGGGTAATACCGCGATCAGATTAACTCTGACAGGAGTATAAAAAAATTGAGACGGCAAAAAGACAGTGAAGCCTTTTCCGTCACAATTTGTTATAATTTTTGCCAGGACTAGAAAACTCAATTGGTAAGGCGTTGCTGAATTAACGGCTTAATTCAGTGGCGCTTTTTTTTATCTTAACTTTACCGAAGTTTTCGGGAGACTGTCTACAGAAATTGCCGGAATTTACTGAAATTTTAGGACAGATCTTACTTTTGTCAAGATTTTGAGATCAAAGCGCCTAGTCACACGAGAGAACTCGCTCCTTCTCCAAGTGGGGTTATTTTTAAGATAGTCGGCAATTGTGAAATTAAAGTGAAAACGCCGGAATTCAATCAGAACTCCCCCAGAGGCTGAAGGGTTTGAGCCAACGGCGGTGAATTGCCCAGTCGAGGGTAAAACGGGCGATCGCAAATTCGATTAGACTTTCGATGACCAAGATACCCCAAACCCAAAGGGTATCGGTAATATGTGGCTGTCCCTCTATTACCGCCAAACCCCGCACCAAGCCAAAGGCTAAAACCACTCCCGCTTTAAGTTGGGGATTTTGATCCTCCCGGATAGCATAGCGGTAGGTGACGCCAAACAAAAAGCCGGACAAAAACGCGATCGCGACTTTGATGAGTAGAGTAAAGTCAACCTGGAAATCCAGTAAGCTGAGGACAGGCGACTGGGTTGGTAGAAGCAGCAAATGCAACAGCGCGATCGCACAATAGGTTAAGCTTAGGGATAATCCCGCCAGGATAGCGGCTTTCAGGGATTCGATCCGTTCAGCGTTAGTGGGGTCAAAGGAAGAGTTCACGACTTTCTTTTCCTCAGGGTCAAAGACGGTTCAAATTGAATTATGATAAACCTTGGAGTCATTTCTTAATCATTACTCATAAAGCACGATGGATATTTTGACATTAGGCTGGGTCGCCACTCTGGTTCTGTTCACTTGGTCAATTGCAATGGTAGTCTGGGCTCGTAACGGGTTTTAGAGAGATTGTGGAAGGTTCTGTTTTTACCGTAGTATTTTTTGCGGCGGCTGGATTATTAGTCCTGGTGACTGGGGGTGTCGCTTATTTGACAGCCGCCGAATGGCGCGATCGCCGTCGCCGCGATCGGGATAGGAAACTCTAACCGAGTCAGTCAAAACAGGTTGAATACCCCTGTTTTCTCCTCTCCCGCCTGTTGCGCCGTCGGGACACGACACTGTCGTGTCCGGCTCACCCACTCCCAAGCTTTTGGCGGAAGATAGGACGATGATGAATCACATTAGATGTTGAAAGCTGCTAGGTTTAGCGGTATAAGGAAATAACTGTACCTTCTGAATGCGCTCACATCTTTAGATTATGGCTTCAACCTATTCATTTGATATTGTCAGTGATTTTGACCGACAAGAGTTGGTGAATGCCTTAGACCAAACCAATCGCGAAATTAGCAACCGTTATGACTTGAAAGACACGAAGACAACCCTTGACTTGAGTGATGAGGCAATTACCGTCAATACCGATAGCGAATTCACCCTAGATACCTTGCATAACATCCTGCTCACCAAAGCCACCAAGCGCAACCTCTCCCCGAAAATTTTTGACTACGGTAAAGTGGAATCGGCTAGTGGTAATCGAGTACGCCAAGAAATTAAACTGCAAAAAGGAATTAGCCAAGATCTTGGTAAAAAAATCGCCAAATTGATTCGGGATGAATTCAAAAAAGTACAAGCCTCGATTCAAGGCGATGTGGTTAGAGTATCGAGTAAATCTAAAGATGATTTACAACAGATTATCGAGCGATTGAAACAAGAAGATTTACCCGTGGCGCTGCAATTTACGAATTATCGATAGAATCCCCAAGCTGGCGTAAAGATGTACATCCCAACGATGTAGAGGCGGGTTTAGGAATTAAACCAGGAAACCCACCTCAAACCAAACAACGAAACCCGCCCTAATCCCAACCTAAATTTATCGATTAACCTCAAAAGGGATAACAAAACCCACCTGGATTTACAGGCGCGATCGCACCCCAAAGATGTACATCCCAACGATGTAGGGGCGGGTTTAGGGATTAAATCAGGAAACCCACCTCAAACCAAACACGAAACCCGCCCTAATCCCAACCTAAATTTATTGATTAACCTCAAAAGGGATAACAAAACCCACCTGGATTTACAGGCGCGATCGCACCCCAAAGATGTACATCCCAACGATGTAGGGGCGGGTTTAGGGATTAAATCAGGAAACCCACCTCAAACCAAACAACGAAACCCGCCCTAATCCCAACCCGACGAACCAAATCTAATCTATCATTGCGTCTGGATTATCATTAAAACTAATTAAATTCAAATGCTGCGGATTTTGAATCAAATAGTTAGCGACTAAATACCCCGCAATTGTCCAAGTTTGATAGAGCCGCGCCTCTCTACCAATGGTTTCACCCATTTCCCCATCATAATATTCGGGCCACTCATCATCAAGTAAGTATACTTCCGCCGTTTCAATAGCTTTTTCAGCTAACTCCACTCTCTGCGTTTTTATCGCCGCCGCTGTCAACGACCAAAGTAAAACGGGCCAACTTCCTCCATTATGATACGACCAGGGAATATTTTTCGGGTCGCATCCAGTCACCGTTTCCCAATCCCGACCCACAACCGCTGGATAACAGAGTTTCATTGGCATATTGCCAATCAACTTTGACCATTGTATTTCAATTAAATTCATAATACTTTGCGATTGCTCAGGAGTCGCCAAACCGGAAATAATAGCCAATAAATTACCCTGAGCAAAAAAACGAAAATCAATCCAACCGACGCCTAAATTCCCCGCTAAATATCCGCCTTTGCGGTTGAGCCAAGGTAGAACCCAATCAGGTACAGACGATTCGTAGATATTAAATTTATTTAACGCCGTTTCTCCAAACTCTTCGGTTTGGTAGCGATAGATTGCCCTCAAGCGTTTGGGGTCTAACCAATACCGCTCTCGAATATAATTGGTGAGCAACTCTAAACGGTGATCAATTTCCCGCTTTTGAATATAGCTTTCGTTTTGCAGGAGTTCATAACGCGCAGCATGTAAAGCCTGATGAAATAAAGCCTGAATTTCTAATGGATGTCCATAAACAGCCATACGACGGTCAATCATAAATGCCGCTTCGGGGACTAATAAAGTGGGAGTCATATCGAAGCGCTGGCTTAAGCAAATATCCAAAATTAACTGGATACCGCGTTGGAATTCCAGGCGATGGACAATACTTTCATCAGGTCGATTGGCTATCTGACACGCCTTTTCATAAGCCCGTAAGAGAATAATCCACCACAACCCCGAATCAACAGGCGTGACTCTACCAATTGCCCGTTGACCAAAATCTGGCTCAATGTTTTGAGTTGATGTAACTTCAAAACTAGCAGGCATCAAGCCTTCTCCCAAGCGAATCCCATCAATGAGAAGTTCTTTCCCTTGCCAGGTTTGCCTCACTTTGGCAAATAATCCTTCACCCTCTTTTGTCCCTAGTTTATCCGACTGCAAGCCTAGGGTGAATTCCAAGAAGTTGCGGACAATCTCCCGTTCCCCTTGCATGAGGAACGCCAGGCCCGATGGGAAAAAATCGCGGACAAAGCAGTGACCATAATTGAGTTGTTCTTCTTGGGGAGCAGGTTCCTTGGAGGCTACGGTGCCAACAGGCTTTTGCTGATAACTCATGATGGAGAGTTTCAGTCGTTCTTGTGCCGCTTTTACCATCTGGCGATTCATTCACCTGCTCCTATTTATGCTTCTACTTTTTTACCCAGACTCAGTTGCGCCAAAACGGGGTCTTAATCGTTATCGTTTACGGCTACTATATAGGACATTTTACTCTAGCTTTTGGCGACGTACTTTTGCAGAAAAGTACACCAATATAAATCACACTCTTGCTTGATAATTCTTGCTCCGAGAGTTTCACTCCTGCTGTTACTTAAAGCACAGAATAAAAGTGATTTAAATCACACATTAGGCAGAATCGCGATGTTTATCCTTTGAAAATGTAATACCCTATTCCGCTGAACGTGCTACAGATACGAGGTTAAAAGGTCTGCCCAAAAGTAAAGGATGTATGGCATTTTCAAAAGAAAGGGGTATGAGAACTTTTTAGCTAGCTGGAGTTGGCTTGTATGGATAGCATTTACCAAAAGATTGCCGTTGCTACTGTTTCTGCTTTGAGCCTAGTTGCCATTGAAACTAAGGCAGTAGTAGCGGCTACTGTCACCTATGATTTTACAGCAGTGATTACTCGTGATGTCACGGGGGGTTCTCTGTTGGGTCAAAAGTTTGAAGGTTTTTTCAGCTACGATGACTCGACGCTAACCGGAATAGGGCAAGAAAAGTTGGGTGGAGCTGCTGGAGACGTTAAGGGAGTCAAGGTTAGTTTGAATTTTTTAGGTGTCACCTATACAGAAGCCTTACAGAAGGGAGATTACCCAGTGGTAGATGTAAGATTCGTTGATGGTAAGGTAGACTCTTTCAAATATTTCTTCTTTGACAAGCAGGAAAACACCTGGTTTTTACTAGGTGGTAACCATAACACCAATGTTGCTCGCGGACCTGGTGTTGGTCAGGTATCCTACACGTTGCGTGAGGCGACTACACCCGTTCCTGAACCCCTAACCCTCTTAGGTTCAGTAGCAGCATTAGGATTTGGAGTATTGCTCAAGCAAGAACATTCCCGACAGGATAAAAAAAGTTAACGACTGACTTTACTTTCCAGGGGAAGCCGGAAAACTGCCAAATAGCCAAGGTAATTCTTTTTAAGTTAAGTAGAGGCAATTTATGAATTGCCCCTACAGGTACAATACCAATTCGCTAAATGTCTGCCCTATCGCTAGAACGTTGTCAACTTTCTGTTGATTCAATTATTTATAAACTACCCAGACCTGCTATCGCAGAGTTCTGGGTTTTCAGTAGCCCTGAAGTCATCAAACAAGTTAAGCTGAACGTATCTGGGAGTTCTGTTTAACTTGCACGATAACCCCGTGCCTCCAGGCTGGTTTATAGACAGCCCCACAAGTGCAATATTATTGGCTCCATTAAAGTCGGCATCCCCATGCCAACCACAATGACCACACCTGAAAGTCTTGCCACTGCGATAAGACTTTCCCTTTACAGGGTGAATGTGTAGGCAGTTGTGACACATTTGGGAGGTATAGGCAGGGGGGATTGGGGTAACTCGAATCCCAGCACCAAGAGCTTTGTACTCAATAAACATTCGCAGTTGATAAAATGCCCACGAATTTGAGCGTCGCCGCTCTGTCTTGTTTCTCGGCTGCTGGTTAGTTCTGTCCCTGATGCCTGTTAGGTCTTCTATGGCAATTGATGCACTCAATTCAACTGCCCGTTTGACCACTGACTTAGAAATATTGTGATTGAACCATTGCTGATAGCGCTTTTCCCTCCCCGACAGCCGTTTCAAGATTTCTCGACATCTACGCCGAGTCGTCCTCGTGCCTTTCGGAGCTTTCTTCTGGAGAGACGCTCTAACTCTGGAAAACTTGTCTGTGATTGCACCGATACCAGTACCGTCCCACTTCTCGCCCTCAGATGTTACCGCAATGTCGCGGCGTCCTAGGTCGATGCCCAATACTTTACTGGTATCTTTTGGGTCAGGGGCGTCATCCTTAATCTGAATATGCAGGTAGAACTGACCGTCACGGTGCTTGCACAGTTGAGCTGAGGTAGGGTTCCTTCCTTTGAGTTTTCCTCTTTGGTAGTTGCCTACCTTCAACTTAATCCGTTCTCTACCGTGAATGGTGGCAAGGCTTACCGTCGAGTCTTGTTCTCTGAACCGAAACAAGTCCTTATCACAGTCGATGCTACTTGGGACAAACCCTTTAACAGGCTTGCCTTTTTGTTTAGCCACCTTTCGGTTAGCCGCTACTCTTGCACAAGCTCGGACTGCCATGTTTGCCACCAAATTAAATTCGCTTTTGATGGTTTGATAAGTCAGAGATTGGATAGCAATTTTGTTGGTCAGCTTTGGGTCTGTGTGTGTGTTCACATAGTTGCAAGCATCCGCAAACGCCTGAAGGGTTGCCTCTAATTTGGCAACTTGTTCAGGAGAGGGTTGAAGCTTTACAACTATCGTGAGAACTTGTTTCATGACTATCATTATACCACCCACCCAGCGGGAAATAATTGGAAATACGAAAGGACATTGAGTCCTCGTATTTCCTGCTCTCCCCCTACCGCTTACCTCCACTTCGTGAAGGTTGAAGCAAGATTCCCCTCGCAATCCCGGTGGCAAACTGAAAGCGAAACAGTATCTGTCCTCATCCCTACATACTCGACATGACCTCCCGCGCGGCTGCCAACGTGCGGTCAATATCCTCATCCGTATGCGCCAAGGAGGTAAATCCTGCCTCAAACTGGGACGGTGCAAGATAAATTCCCCGTTCTAACATGCCCCGATGGAAGCGGCTGAACTTGGCTAAATCCGATTTTTTGGCATCCTCGTAGTTATGCACAGAACCCACGGTGAAGAACATGCCAAACATGGCACTAATTTGTCCACCGCAAGCAGGATGACCCGTTTCTTTGGCGATTTCTAATAACCCGTTGGACAATTTTTTGGTGATTTTGTCAAGCTGTTCGTAAGTTCCGGGCTTTTGTAGTAACTCCAGGGTTTTAATGCCAGCCGTCATCGCCAGGGGATTACCAGAAAGGGTGCCAGCTTGGTACATTGGACCTGCGGGTGCAACCATGGACATGATATCTTGACGTCCACCATAAGCACCCACGGGTAAACCCCCACCAATGACTTTACCTAATGTAGTTAAATCAGGAGTGACGCCAAATTTTTCTTGAGCGCCGCCGTAGGCAATACGGAAACCCGTCATCACTTCATCAAACACCAAAAGCGCACCGTGTTCCTGAGTGAGCAGGCGTAAGCCTTCCAGGAATCCGGCATCCGGGGGAACGAAGCCAGAGTTACCAACCACAGGTTCGAGAATGACTCCGGCAATACTATCAGGATTGGCTTCAAAGAGAGATTTGACCGATTCCAAATCGTTATAAATGGCAGTCAAGGTATTGGCTGTCGCCGATTTAGGGACACCGGGAGAATCGGGTAAGCCCAGAGTAGCAACCCCAGAACCCGCTTGCACGAGGAGCATGTCAGCGTGACCATGGTAACAGCCAGAGAATTTGATGATTTTATCTCTACCAGTAAAGGCACGCATCAGACGAATGACTGCCATACAGGCTTCTGTACCGGAATTGACAAACCGCACCATTTCGATACTGGGAACGGCTTCAATTACCATGGAAGCTAGGACGTTTTCTAGCACGGAAGGAGCACCGAAGCTTGTGCCTTTTTCCAGGGCGTCGTGCAGGGCACCAATGACCTCTGGGTGGGCATGACCGCAAATTGCAGGTCCCCAAGTGCCAACATAGTCAATGTACTGATTGCCATCGACATCCCAAATGTAGGCGCCCTTAACGCGGTCAAATACAATGGGTTGTCCGCCGACAGACTTAAATGCCCGAACGGGTGAACTAACACCCCCCGGCATCATGTTCTGGGCAGCTTGGAAAATTTCTTCTGATTTCGTGGTTTTCCAGGACGAGGTAGTAACCAAAACTGTCTCCTGTTATTCGATGCTTATCTCTATCAGGATAAAGTTTAGCGGGGATTCGGGAAATAGGGGCGGGGAAGTGGGGGAGCAATGTAGAGACGTGCCATGGCGCGTCTGCAAGAATGTAGAGACGTGCCATGGCGCGTCTGGAAGCAGGGGGAGAGCCAAAAATTCTAAATTTTCCTGACATTATCACTGTGTAATGTTAATGATAGTATTGATGTGACGTAAATTAAGTCAAAGGTTGAGGAGAAATCATGAATAAGAATAATCTGCTTCGCAATATTCTCATCGGTACGGGTGTGGCTGCGGTTGGTGGTATTGGCACGAAACTCGCGGTTGATTATTTACGCAACCGAGATCAAGAAGAAGTGGTTGATGAAAGTCAAGAAGAAGCAGAACCTACTTCGGCACAAGAGGTAGCTTATGCGACAGTCGCCACGGATTCGGTACAAAGTTTCCTTGATGCTAGCTTTGGTGATGCAGGTCGTTATACCCCCACTCGTCCACCTAAAGTTTTCGAGTATCAGGGACAACAATATATGGTGATTTGGGCTTACGATAATCAGAAAGATAAAAACCAAATGTTGGCATTTGCTTATACCGATGAAGGGAGAAAAATGATTGCTAGTGTAGGGTATACGGCAGACAATACGGATTATAATGTTAACCTGGGAAATACCCCCTTCTGTGTTGATGTAAATGGAGAACAAATTACATCAGGACAAGGTGAAACCTCTGGCGCTGGAGAGGTGGACTTTGTTTTAGCCTAAGCTGAATTGAATTAGGTTTAGCATTACCCTTTGTGGTAGGATAAGGTGGTTTAGATAGCCACCTTATTTTAATTTGTCGTTATCCGAAAAACCGAATGACCAACGATTTGCAACCCACCCTGAATGTACAAGCTGCCATTGAACAGCGTCGTGCGGCGCGTTCTTTTCGTGCAGATGCGATTCCAGAGGCTATTCTAACAGAAATCTTTCGTTTAGGCGTGCGATCGCCCTCGGGTTACAATCTGCAACCTTGGCGGTTTGTGGTGGTGCGGGAATCGGCTAATCGGGAAAAACTCAAAGCTTGCGCCTTCAATCAGCGTCAGGTGGGAGAAGCTCCCGTGGTGCTAATTTGTTGTGGCGATCGCCGCATCAACCAAAAGGAGTATATTGAGTCCGTGATTCAACTGGGACAAGCCACAGGTGCAGCCAATGACGCCTATGCTGATATGATGCGATCGGCGATTCCTCAGTTATTTGAAAATAAACCTTCGTTTGACTCCCTAGAAGCCTGGACAAATCGCCATACTATGTTAGCTGTGGCGCATTTAATGATTGTGGCAAAAAGTTTTGGCGTCGATACCTGTCCCATGGAAGGATTTGCCACCGCGCAAGTGAAGGAAGCGTTTAATATTCCGGCGGATGTGGATGTTTGCTGTTTGTTGGCGATGGGATATGCGGCTGAACCGTTTAAACAATACGGGGGACGTTTTGATATTGATCAGGTTTTTTATCAGGAAACTTTTGGCGAGTCATAAGCTAAGGAAGACAGGAGCAAGGGAGATAAAAAGATAAAGAAAATGGTGATAATCTATCCGTCTTTTCTTTCATATTTCCCAATCCCCAATTTTCTAACGAATTTATGGACTGGTAGCAAGTTGGCGGATTTCCATCACTATTTTTTTTAACAAAAAGGAGAACAACAACGATGACTCGTGTGTTTCAATTCATTTTCGGGTTAGTTTTTGCTGTATGTCTGGGAATGCATCCCGCGATCGCGGTAGAACGTCCCTTCGATTTGACGGGAACAGGCACATTAGAGGTAATGACTGATGATAACGGACAGTTGACCCATGGCGTCCTTAATGCTTCGGGTACAGCAACCCACTTAGGAAAATGGACTCAAACGGGAAAGGTGACCTTCACGCCGGATCAGAGTAACCCCGATATCATCCTAGCGAGTGGAGATACCAAGTTCATCGGAGCGAATGGTGATGAACTCCAGGCTGAAATCAAGGATAGTGAATTAGACACCACGACGGGAATCGCTACGGGGACATTTCTGTTTGTCGGTGGGACTGGACGTTTCGATCAAGCGCAAGGTAGCGCCGACTTTACGGTGACCCAGGATCTCAATTCAGGAACGTTTGACGTGGTGGCTCAAGGTCGCATCGATTATTAACGGTTCAGACTACCCATAAGTCTCTATGACGTGGGGAAATGATATTGTAGAGACATTGCCTGTAATGTCTCTACTCTCACAGGGGAAACTTATGCTGACTGAACTACAAACGCGCAAACTGACTAAATTTTTCAGTATGCACGATGCTAAATTTGATGGCGCTTTAGCTTATCAAGATTTTGAAAATATTATAAAAAAATTGGCTGCGTTAAGGCACTGGGGTTCGCGCTCTCCTAGGTATCAGCTTTTACTGAATAATTGTAATCGTAACTGGGAAGAATTGAAACGAGATGCCGATACAACCCACAACAAAAAAGTGAGCTTGGAAGAATGGTTGGTCTATTATGATATCATTTTGAGTGATGAGAAAAAATACCTGCACAATATCCATTTTTTCATGGAATTGGTTTTTGAGGTGTTTGATGGAGATGAGGATGGGAAAATGAGCCAAGCGGAGTGGGCAGGGCTTTTAAGTGTTTACAATGTGTCGCCTGTTTACGCTCCACTAGTATTTCCTAAATTAGATACCAATCAGGATGGTTTTTTAAGTAAAGAGGAAGTCTTGCAACTGATTCGTGACTTTTTCTACAGCGACAATCCGGAAGCGCTAGCTAACGAAATGTTTGGACCTTATTGATTTAGAGGTCTGAAATCCAAATGCTAGTCTAAACTCCAGTATGAATCAGTTTGGAGATAAATCGCCGACTTCGGTAAACTTTATTATATTTACTGTTAAGGACTATGCAGACTAGCCAAAAACTTTCCCTTCCCACCATGGGCTGTGGAACTTGGGCGTGGGGAAACCGACTACTCTGGGGATACGACGAAAGCATGGACGATGAGTTGCAAGCTGTTTTTAATCTGTGTGTGAGCAACGGCGTCACCTTATTTGATACCGGTGATTCTTATGGAACAGGCAGACTGAATGGACGCAGTGAGCAACTTTTGGGACGATTCTCTAGGGAGTATTCTGGTATCAACCAAGAGAATATTTGTATTGCCACCAAGCTAGCCGCCTATCCCTGGCGATTGACACGCGGCTCAATGGTATCAGCCTGTCAAGCCTCTGGGCGACGATTGGGACGAAATGTCGATTTGGCACAGATGCATTGGTCTACTGCCAATTATGCACCGTGGCAGGAAGAACGGCTTTTGGATGGTTTGGCTGATCTCTACGAAAAGGGACTGGTTAAGGGAGTTGGACTCTCTAATTATGGACCACTACGACTTAAAGAAATTTATCCCAAGTTTAAAAAGCGAGATGTTCCGATTGCTACGCTACAAGTTCAGTATTCACTTTTATCTACCTATCCCGTCACCGAATTGGGTATCAAAGATGTTTGTGATCAACTAGGAATTCAACTCATTGCCTATAGTCCTCTTGCTTTAGGACTGTTGACGGGAAAGTATTCAGAGAAAGGTTCCTTTCCTAAAGGGTTACGCCGTTTGTTATTTAAGCAGTTATTACCAGGAATCCAGCCGCTTTTGGCATGTTTACGAGAAATAGCGTCCTCCAGAGAGAAAACTATGGCGCAAGTGGCGATTAATTGGTGTATTTGTAAAGGCACAATTCCGATCCCTGGCGCTAAAACGATGAAACAGGCACAGGAGAATATTGGTGCGCTGGGATGGCAGTTGAGTTTGGGCGAGATTACTGAATTGGATCAAGTGGCGGCAAGTTTAGATAAGGCGATGGTTCAAAATATCTTTCAAACCCGATAACTTCTATTGGTGATTGGGGAAGAGGGTAAATTTTGACCGTTAGAATGCAACTGGGTATCAATTCGCGCGATCGCACCGTAGGGGCGCACCGACGATGTGCGCCCCGATTAAGGGAGGGATGTTATTTTATCATTGCCCTATACACTACTCGACTTCTAGAGTCAAACTTGGCATTAGCCGCTGTAAGTTTTTTAATGACTTACCTTGCCACGGAATATTCTGAGAGCCTTGCACTATCATTTTAATCGTCTTTTTCTGTCGAACTTTAATCGCAAATTTCGACAACATACTAATTCCCGAACTGTTGAGAAATTGCAGATCTCGTAAGTTTAGCGTCAGGATAGAGGGCTGACTCTCTATGGCTTGATCGAGTAAATCGATAATCGGCGCATATTCTTCAGAGCCACTTAGCCGCAGGGAACCTTTCCAATAAACGGTCGATTTTTCTGTATCATAAAACACACTATACGTGTCGCTTTTAACTTCCATTTTTCCCATCCTTGACAAAATTATGGCTTTCTTAAAAACTTAGCAAATCAATAAAATTAGTTATAGACTTTTCGGGAAATTAAAATTGACCTTCTGTTTGCCAATGGCTTCAAAGAAATTATCGCAGATGTTAATGGTGTGATTCAAAACAACGAACCGTCAGCTCTAAAATATAGGGCATTTTAATCTTATTCTTTAACTTTTAACTTTTTAAATCGATCTTTATTTTCTCTATTATGGACAAAGGAATACTATACCATCAATCGCACCATTGTGGTGACGGTAGTAACAGGTGGTGTCTTTGCCAGGGTTTCAAACTTCCAGCCGATGGTTGCCATGTAGTCATTGATCATGGTTAAAAATCCTAAGCGAGAAGCCGTGTTGGTTTCGTCTGCCGCATTTTGTTCTAACTGATGAATATACAACTCTTGGGGGTCTGATGTCGTCAATTGCTGGAGATACGCCTGAAAATCACCCAGGATTTGGGGAGGAACCGTATTTTTTGTTAAGAAGACTAAGCTGTTGCTATACAGGTGTAGGGCAATGCTAATGGGTTGCGGTGAGGTATCATCGTTAAACTTCATGGCGTTCTCTAACAGCTCATTGGCAATGTAACTCACGGCACTCTTAATTTCCAATTGTTGAGCTGTAACATTTGTATCCTCTTGGTTGGTCGGAAAAAATGTTACCACATAGTCAGCCATGAAATCGGCGGATAATCCATTATTCCGCCAGCGGTGCTTTAACGGAATCGAACTGGGTGAAAATTGGATAACCAGGTATTCCTCACTGGGAGGTAGCTGCTCATTGAAATCTCCAAAGATCTGAGTCATATCGCGTTTGTCGGTAGTCTGTTTGAGGAGTGCCAAAGAAAACAATAATAACTTGTCAAAGTCAGCCGTAACCTTTTTCCCAGTTCCCTATTCCCTAACTATCCTGTTTAATTGGTGCGATGCCGGAGCGATCGCGCAGTAAAGATGGTTTGGGTTTAATCACTAATAGCGTTATATCATCATAAACCTTTTGTGACCCAATATGTCGCCGCACATCCTCAATGACGGCTTGGCGAATTTCACAGGCTGACTGTCGCCAATTGTCACTGAGAATCTGACACAGGCGTTCGATCCCATATTGTACACCTTGGGGATTTTCGGCTTCGGGAATTCCATCGGTGTAGAGAACCACCACATCTGTTGGATTTAACTGGATTTCCGCATCGGCGACAAAATCGCTAATATCGGCGACTAAACCCACGGGAAAGCCTAAATCCATGGTATCAATCCGCTCAATTCTACCACCAGAACGCACGACTATCATCTCTTCATGTTGTCCACTCAAGCGCAGTTTATCTTGGTGATAGTCTAGGAGAGAGAGGGTGAGATTTTTCTCAGATTTCATTCGCTGGATGTTATGATAAATTGTCCGATTGAGGACACTTAAAAATTGCTTATAATCCGTTTTCGCTCCTTCCAACAAGGTTCTCACGGCGGTTTGTACCATAATCATTAAGACGCCACTTTCTAACCCATGTCCCGTGACATCACCAATGCCAATTGTCACATGACCATTGTTTTGTATAACATCATAATAGTCACCACCGACTTCAGTTGCGGGTTCCATAAAGCCAGCGATTTCTAATTCAGCAATCTGGTTCAGTTCCTCCTCTTTAGGTAACATCATCTGTTGCAGGCGACGTGTCACTTCAACCTCAGCACTCAACCGCAGATTTTCTGCTTTCAAGCGACTATTGAGCAGGGTAATTTCCTGATTCGCTTGAGCCAATTGAGCTGTGCGTTCTTCCACTCTAGTTTCTAATTCTTCATTCACTTTTTGGAGTTCTTTTTGACTCCGGCGCAATGCGATAGTCCCTCGTTGTACCGCTTTTTTCAGTCGCACTGGCTCACTGACTAATATGTAAACTAACACCCCAGCTAATAGTGCTGATAATCCGCCCCCTATCCACAACCATTTGGAAATGGGTGCCGTTGATGACCATCTGTTAGCGGGAATCGCCGCTAATTGCCATGATCCGTTAGGCAACGTTACCTCTAAACGGACAGGATTTTGTTGAAAAATATTCCCATCGCCGAAAAATAATTCTCCCGTTTCACCCAATCCATCTTTGCCACGAATTGCATACTGGAGTTGAGTGGACGGATTGAGTAATCCGGCTTCTTTAAATAGAGTATTTTGGTCAAAACCAATACCCACTAGACCCCAATAGCGACCACTTTGGGGTGGTTTATTTAGGGGGGTGATAAATATGGGAGTTCGACTAATAAATCCCCAATTCCCTTTGGGTTCTAACTTTAACGGACCGGCAAAAACGGTTTGTCGATTTTGAATGGCTCTGTCAATGGCTTCTCGTTCTTCAGGAATATTCATCGGGTTAAACCCAATCGCGGCTTCATTGCCTGCTAATGGATAGATATGACTGACGATGTTATCTTTATATAGGGCTAAGAATTCAATTCCCTGTTGCTCTTCGATCAGGACGCTGGAGAGACGCTCAAATTCGTTTTGGGTAATGTCCGGGTTAATCGTGGATACATAAGCGATTAGCCCCCGTGTGAGAAAAAGTCGCTGGTTTAAGGCGGCTTCTAAGCGGGCTCTAGCTGCACTCAGTTGATTGAGGACATCCGAACGTTGTTGTTCCGAAAACCGTTGGCGTTCGGCTCGTTCAAAGCTCCAAACTACGGTTAGCAGAATGACTACCGTTAATGAGGCGGCAAAATAAGGGAAAACACGATTTTTTAGGGGAGAACGGATTGCAAGCCATCGGTTATTTGTCATTGGTTAGGGAACTGCTTAACAGGGAACAGGTAATAGGCAATAAATAGGTATTAGCCTGTTAGGGGAGGCAGAGCCTCCGGAATAGCATTCCCAGGCGGAGCCTGGGAACGAGGGGACGAGGAAAACTATCTCACTCAGTCGGGGCGGGTTTAGTTTCATCTGGGTAAGGTAAGAAATGATAATAGTGAAACCCGCCCTACATGAAAAATTTTCTTTGTTTAATGACAAGTAAGGTGATATCATCGTAGAGTTGTTGTGCTTCAATGTGCTGCCGTAGGTCATCAATAACGGCTTGCCGAATTTCGACAGCAGATCGTTGCCAATTCTGACTAAGAATCTGACACAGGCGTTCAATCCCATATTGTACACCTTGGGCATTTTCTGCTTCGGGAATCCCATCGGTGTAGAAGACAACAGTATCTCCAGGATTTAACTGGACTTGAATATGTGCCACGAAATCAGCAATATCAGCATCTAAACCAATGGGAAATCCTAAATCAATGGTATCAATTCGCTCTATATGACCTCCAATCCGCACGACAATCATCTCTTCATGTTGTCCGCTCAAATTGAGGATGCCTTTTTCATAATCCACCAAAGCTAGAGTCAGGTTTTTGTCGGAGTTCATCCGCTGGATGTTTTGATAAATCGTGCGATTAAGTATATCTAAAAATTGCTTAGGGTCAGTTTGGTTACTTTCCAATAGTGTTCGGACGGCGGTTTGTACCATTAAGCTTAATACCCCGCTTTCTAAGCCATGTCCGGTTACATCACCGATACTAATTTTGACGCGATCGCGATACGGTAAGATATCGTAATAATCTCCGCCCACTTCCGCCGCCGGTTCCATAAAACCAGAAATCTCTAAGTCAGTAATTTGATTCAATTCTGCCTCTTTAGGAAGCAGCATCTGTTGCAGGCGACGGGTAATCTCAAGTTCAGCACTCAATCGCAGATTTTCTGCCTTGAGACGTTCATTAAGCGTGGTAATTTCCTGATTTGCCCGAAACAAATCGGCTTGGGCTTGTTTGCGTTCGGAGATGTCGCGAAATGTACCGGTATAAAAACAATATTGACCCGATTTCGCTTCGACAACTGTTGCTTCTAGGGGAAAGCGAGAACCATCTACCCGACACCCAATAATCTCATGTCTGCCAACTTTTAATAACCGTTCCATTCCTATATCTGTATCATCGGCTACGGGTGTTGACCAATCCAATAGCTGATGAATATCCATACTGATGAATTCGTTGATGGAATACCCAAAGATCTCTTTCGCACTCGGATTAGCGGTAACAATTTTGAGTTCAGGTTTGGTGAAGGTAATAATCGCATCCATTGCCGTTCTCACAATGGCATCAGTGCGCGTTAAAGCCTCTTCTAACGCATCCATTACCTGGTTATAGCGCTGGGCAATTTGACCGACTTGGGTAAAGGGTTCAACCGGAACTCGTAAGCTTAAATCTTGGGTCTGGGCTTGGGCTTCCATTACCTGAAACAGGTCATAAATTTCAGTTTTGGCGCGATGTTCGGACAAATTTAAACCAATCTGTTCCGCCTCAACACTCACCCGCATTGGCAAAAAACGATTAGTGATGAATAATAGGAGATAAGTTATGCTAAATGCCCAAATCCCACAAGTCACAATTCCAAGCACCTGCACACCAAGTTGAAGCACTGGATTCAAACCCGTATTCACTAATTCGGGTTGACCAAACAACGCCACCGCTAATGTTCCCCAAATCCCTCCACCCAGATGCACGGGTATAGCATCTACCGCATCATCAATCCGCCACCGTTCCAAGCAATTCGACATCCAGATAGCAATAACGCCCCCAACCGCCCCAATAATCACGGATGCGGGAGAGGTGACGACATGACAAGAGGCGGTAATCGAGACTAATCCCGCTAAGGAACCATTGATGAGGGATTCGACTTCGGGAAGTTGACACTGATACCAACTAACCATTCCGGCTGCCATCATTCCCGCAGTACCCGCTAGCACAGTATGCACGATAATGCTAGGAACTTGATCATTTAAGCTCAATGTGCTGCCCCCATTGAACCCCAACCAGCCAATCCACAATAGCATGGCACCTAAAACCGAAAGGGGTAAATTAGAACCGTGGATTTTTCGTGGGGGTAGATGAGCCGGAAATCGCCCGGTGCGTGAGCCGATAATCATCAGACTGGCAAGGGATACCCAGCCCCCCAAACTGTGAACGACTGTAGAACCGGCAAAATCGACAAAGCCTAACCCTTCTAACCAACCGACTGATTGAGCTAAATCAATCCCATTCCACGCCCAATGTCCAAACAGGGGATAAATCAGACCGGAAACCAAACCCGTTAAGATTAGGTAAGCTCTAAACTGCATCCGTTCTGCCACCGCCCCTGAGACAATGGTGGTGGCTGTGCTGCAAAACATGGCTTGGAATAAAAAGAACGCCGCCAGCCGGGGTGTGGCTTCAACGTGAACGAAGAAATGAGTTGAGCCAATCCACCCCAAAACTGAAGTGCCAAACATAAAGGCATATCCGAACGCCCAAAATAAGGCGATAGATATGCCCAAGTCAGCTAAGTTTTTGATGGCAACATTGATACTATTTTTCGAGCGAGTCAGCCCTGACTCCAGGCACATAAACCCCGGTTGCATCAGGAATACCAAGGCAGAACAGACGAGGAGCCACAGAATATCAATCACTTATATCTGCCCCTTGTTTTTGGCATATAAATATATATCATCCTTACAGATATGCCAGGTCTAATTCCAGAACCTTGAGGATAGGTACAGCTATTTTCTGGGCGCAAGGATGGTGCCCCTACCATCCCTCTTGTTGCTGGATAATCCCGGCTAGGGCTTGTTGTTTAGTCTGTTCATTCTCAATGGTAGAGGCTATCATTCTGGCTTGGGATAAGGTTTCTAGGGCTTTGGGCTGATTATCTGCGATCGCGTAGTGTTGAGCCAGTTGCCGCAGTAGGCTGGTTTTATAGGTTGCATCCGTTAATCCATTCGCCACTTGTTCGACAAAATCATACCGTTTCTGGTTTAATGCTACATCAATCGTTTCCCAAAGTTGAGTTTGCCATTGTAGAGGCTGCTCAATTTTCTTAGCCACTTCCAGCGCTGCCGTTACGGTTTTTCTGGCAGCTAAACTATCACCGACATTAGCAGACTTAAGGGCAAGTTGAATTAAAATTGTCGCTTTGGTTTCAGGATTGGTAATCCCTTGGGCAATATCTGTGGCAAAATCATAGCGCCAGGTTTCATCCTGATAAATCTGATTCAAATCATTTAAATTTGCCAGGGGTGCGGCTGTATTTACGAGTAATTCATCCCGCTGTTGCTCGT
The DNA here is from genome assembly GCF_040226375.1 of Coleofasciculus sp. G2-EDA-02. NCBI lineage: Bacteria > Bacillati > Cyanobacteriota > Cyanophyceae > Coleofasciculales > Coleofasciculaceae > Coleofasciculus > Coleofasciculus sp. G2-EDA-02. The sequence continues at coordinate 18,765 of NZ_JAVKEW010000082.1, forward strand.
CCCGAATGGTATTCGCAACCGTCAAAGCTTGGCTGAGTTGCTCGGAGGCGATTGATAGATTACCTTGTGCCGCAGATGTTTGAGCCAAAGTTAAGAACATGCGGGTTTTATCTAGTTGATTCGGAATCTTTTCAATCATCTTGAACACCAGGTTCTGAGATTTATCCTGAACCAAGACTGTGGCTAAATTGGTCAACTGATTGGACTGTTCATACTCGGAACTCAACCCCTGAATCATCTCTAAGGTTTGACGAGTTAACGGATCAACATCTTCTCCCAGGTTTAGATAAATTCCAATTTTGGAGATCATTAATGAAATTTTTTCAGCATCGCTTTCCAATGTCCCAATGGCAGAACTTGCCCTATTTAAAAGTTCAACTCCTTTGGCTTTATTTCCCCACTGAATCAATTGATTTGCCATTTTCATTAACAGGGATAGTTTTTCATATTTCTGTTCGACTGTTTCCACTAAGGGTAAAGTTTTCTCGATGATCTCAAGTCCGGGTTGAGGATTTCCTAATTCGGCATAAGCTGTGGCAATGGCTAAGGATTCTTGGATGATGTCACGATTACTGGTTAGGCTGGGTACCTCTGCGAGTGCGATCGCGAGAATATCGGCGGCTTGCTCTGGATTCCCTAGTTCTCTATACCTTGCCGCAATCTGGCGCAAGGCTTGACTTTTTGTCCAAACGGGTATATCAAAAGCATATTGAGTTTCAAAATTTTGCACCGATTGTGTGGCTAATTCCAGAGTTTCACGGGCAGCTTGCTTTTGTTCTAAGGCGATATAATCATCGGCAATAGGGATGAGAAGACTAGCATTCGGTTCCGTCCAAAATAGACTCCGTTCTGGAACCACAGAAATCGATTCAATCGTTTTGGCAAGAGAAAGCGCTTGATTGAGGAAGGAAACCGCTTGATTTTTTTGACCCATCCTTGTCCCATGACCAGCAATCGTTTGTAACGTTTTTACCTGATCTTCCTGATTCGTTAGGGTTAGGGCAACCTCCTGAGCAAAGTCATATTGCCCAGCTTCTAGTGCTTGCTGAATAATCGAGTCAAATAGCTCAACTTTAGGATCTTTATATTCGGCGAGGGGTAATAAGATCCGATCCGGAATTGGTTTAGCATATTTAAACGCCTCCCTATATTGTCCCTGACTCAGATAAGCATTCGCCAGCAAAAACCGATTGTATGCGGTTTGGTAATCCTTTGCCCCTGTCAGATTATTCAGAATTGTATTAACTTGGTTTTGCTGTCCGGTTGCGATAAAATCTTTAAGCCAATCAAATAACAAGAATTCCTCAGTTTTTTTACTCAGTTCAAAGGCTTGGGAAACGATTGACGCCGCTTTTTTATGCTGTCCCACGGCTACCAGCGCTTGGGCTAAATTTCTTAAGGTTGTGACTTTTAGGGAGAGATTAGTAATGATTTGACCACTTTCTAAAGCAATATCATAGCGTCCGGAACGCCAAGCCGCCTCAGCTAGCGATCGCGCGATGCCATCTTGATTGTCACTATTAGGTATTCCCTGAACAAATCCTAACGCTGATTCGTATTGATGGCGCTGGACATAAGCCGCTAAAATAGCAGATTGAGCCAGGTATTGCTGATAGCTATCGGCTTCCAGAGTTTGGCTAAGAGAAATTGCCTGTGCAAATTGTCCTTGACGGGCATATCCGGTTATAATTTCTACCAATGCTCGATATTTAGCCGCATCAAGTTCTAAGTTCTGAGCATAGTCCAACGCTTGTGAGTAGTTTTGCTCATTGATATAGGCTTGAGTCAGCAACACCTCACCTTGCATCCTGACAGAATAGCCTTGATTATCCGGTAGTAGTTCATCATAGCTAATTGTTGAGAGTCGTGCGATCGCGTCTGGGTAAGCGCCAATTTTGCTATACTCGGCGATAATCTTGACTAAAAGAGGGTTGCGGATAGTTTGTTCTTCTAAAGTTTGCGCCAGTTCAAAGGCTTGTGATAAGAGTTGGGTAGCCTGAGCCGGCTGATTTACCTTAGCTGAAGCACGAGCGTTTTCAATCAACTCCCAAACCTGATCAACTTTAAGGGTTGAGTTTTGAGTGAGAGCGTAGAGGTGATTCTGGTTTATCCTCTTATCTGGCGATGGATTAGCGAAAGCCATTTCCAACGCCGTTACGCTACCCAAACAACCGACTATTATCAGCACAATCCATCGTTTCATAACCTTATAACTCCTTAACCGCAGACTGCTCCAGATATAAATTTTGTCGTTGTACTGAAGTTGACTGGGAATCCGGCAAATTTGTGTCTGGATAGGAAGGGTAGATTTTACATCCCATGTACACAGCTAACCAATCATCAAATACCGAAAATTAGGAAAAAACACTATGCTTACCCAAATACGCCGTCTGTTGAATCGGTTTTTTAGAAGATCAAGGACAATCAACGATGAACCTCTGAACAAGGTAAGTTTGATTGTCATTATTTTGATTGATATTTTTATTTTAGTCAATGTTTTTACCGGACTGAATGATATTAGCCAATGGTATATTAGCCCTTCCTCGGCTTATCCCTGTTATTCTGAGTGGAAAAATTACCAAACCCAAACAACTTCAGATAAAGATTATGAGATTATCCAGTCCTCAGTGAGAACGGCAAGAAACTATCAATCTAATTTTCAGCAAACCTATCAACAAGCAGCGGTTGGACATCTAGGCGCAGTGTCTCAAACCTGCTTAGAGTACGGCAGTTACAAAGATAAACTCAATAATCCAGAAAATCAGCAAATCATAGCGGCTATTGATCAGAAACAAGAACAAATAAGTCAGATTGAACAAACAAATCGCAGTATTCGTGAGCAATATGACTCAACTTTATTGGAAAAAATAGCAGGTCAGTCTCGTGATCAGTCCATTAATAGAGTGGGTGCAGAGCAAGCCAAACAGCAACTTGAACAAAATAACCGCAATATTGCTAGGCTTAAACAGGAAATTGCTCAGCTTAAAAATCAACTGACGGCAAAACCTGAAAGTTTAGCTTTCATTAACTTTATTAAAAATAACGGGACATTTCAATCCCTTGAAAACGCCTACCAGCGGGCATCCTTTTGGTATCCGAGCATCCAATTCAGCTTTCAAGCGCTTTTCCTGTTGCCACTAATTTTCCTTTCCTTATCAGTTTATAATTTTGCTCAACGAAAAGGATATGGACTTATTGCCCTAATTAGCTGGCATTTGTCAGTCGTCTTTTTTGTGCCACTCATCTTTAAGATATTTGAGTTTCTGCAATTTGGTGCAATCGTTCAATTTCTCGTTGATATCATTAGTAACCTTTTAGGCGGACTGGTTTTTCTGATCAGTTATGCTTATATCTTACTAATTCCTCTGATTGGGTTTGGCATTATCAAGTTTTTCCAAAAAATTGTCTTTAATCCCAAAGTACAAGCAGCTAGGCGAGTTCAAAAATCACGATGTATCCGGTGTGCTAATAAAATTCCGACCCATGATGCTTACTGTCCCCACTGTGGTTTTTATCAATACATTGAATGTCATAATTGTCACAGTATGACTTATAAGTATTTACCCTATTGTAAACAATGTGGACAGTCTCAAGATTCCAGTTAATAGTAGATTCGTCGTTACGCTGTCTTCGTCATAAGCACTCGCGATCGCGTACAATCCAGATAGACACAACTCCCTTTATTTTACCAGGAAGTCCCAATGGTACAGACTTCATCTAGATTCATCACTCTGGAAGAATTTCTGAAGCAACCAGAAACCAAACCAGCCAGTGAATATATTAATGGGCAAATCATTCAGAAGCCAATGCCACAGGGTAAGCACAGTACGATTCAAACGGAGTTTTCCACGACTGTCAATGTACTTCTTAAACCTCGACGGGTTGCACGAGCATTTTCAGAGCTACGTTGTACATTTGGTGGGCGCTCAATCATTCCCGATGTATCTGTAATTACTTGGGAGAGAATTCCCCGTGACGCGAATGGTGAAATTGCCAATACCTTTCTCATTGCTCCTGACTGGACAATTGAGATTTTATCACCTGACCAAAGTCAGACTAAAGTAACCAAAAATATATTACATTGTCTCAATCATGGAACTCAAATGGGTTGGTTAATTGACCCAGATGAGCAAACGGTATTTGTTTATCTTCCCCAACAGAAACTAGAGGTATTTGATCAACCTGATCAAAAACTTCCCGTTCCCACTTTTGCCAATGATCTAAATCTAAGTGTGGTGTCTGTATTTGGCTGGTTATCCGAGTAAGCTGTTATGCATTTAAATTGGGTATGAGTAGCGAGCAAGATGCTCAATGTAGCGAGCAAGATGCTCGCACTACGGCAAGGATTTCGCCATGAGTAACATTAAGGTTTAAATGCCGAACGGCTTAAGCATTTAGGTATCACCGAAACCCTTGATCTACCGTAGGGTGGGCATTGCCCACCAGACTCATCTGAGCGTACCATTTAAGCTAAGTTAATATACCGGACACAAGCCAGTGCGATCGCGTCTCAGATGCTGGAACTTGTCCAATCGCACTGTAGCACGAACTTGCAGCGTTTCCCCTTCAGAGAGGTTGATTGACAAAAGAGACATAATAAAGTTATGATCTGATGATAACTGTCTCTACAGAATATTAAAGACAGGTATATTTTGAGCCAAGAAGATAGGGACTACGGACTTGAAACGTTACTTGACCTAGATGGGGAAATCTTCCCCATGGAAAACGGCTATTGGACGAAATTTGAAGCTCGGAAGGTGGCTCCAAATGAGCATATCCCCCATGGCATCAAATATAGTTTGACTTTACATAACAGTAGAAATGAAAGAATTATCGGATACGATAATGCACATGGAATAAAGCGTAAAGGGAATAAATACACGGCTAATCGAACTGTCTGGGATCACAAACACAAACGAAATGTTGTAGAAGCTTATTAGTTTGAAAGTGCTGGTCAGCTCTTAGAAGATTTTTGGACTGATGTGAAGCGCATTATTATTCCAAAATAAGAGGTAATTTTCATGGAAAATAAGGTTATGAAAATAGGGATTATCTCTAGAGAATATTACATCAAAAGAACTATAGCGATTGCCAAAGGAGAATATAAGCCCCAAAAAGATGAACCGAAAGTGTGGTTTGAATCGATGAAGTCGCTAGCCCAAGTCTTGAGTAATGAAAATCAAGACTTGCTGAGAATAATCATTAACCACGAGCCACGTTCTATTTCAGAGCTTGAAGAGCTAACCCATCGGAAGAAGTCTAACCTGTCTAGAACACTAAAAACTTTAGAAAGATATGGAATAGTTGAGCTAGTGAAAGATAAAGGCAAAGTTATTCCCAAGGTTAAAGCTACAGATTTCCAAGTTGAGTTCAGCCTTGAGAATAACCTTTCTCATCTTGCTGATTCTGCAATGGTTTAGTTCGCTCATCGTTTTAGGTTAGGAAAACGACAGGAAACTTAACCTCTACTTTATCTGTAGCTCTCTTGCGATCGCGCCACAGTCGTTAGCATTTTAACCAGACGTTTACAGCGTACTGCTATGATGCTTTGTAGAGGACTATCTACAGTTAGGAAAGATGACTGAATTACTTCAGCGCGTTATTGCACAGCTTGAGAAATTGCCAGAAGAAGAGCAAGATGCGATCGCGACTCGTCTTTTAGCAGAATTAGAAGATGAACGGGCATGGAAAATTCGTTTTGAATCCACGACTAACGAGCAATGGGATAAGCTAGCCCAAATGGTTCGTCAGGAAATTGCGGCTGGCGATATCACTCCACTTGATCAGGTTTTCCCGCCTAAGACATGAAATCGAGTATAACATAGTAGTAAAATAGCTTAATTAGCACTCATTAAATTTTCATGCAGTTTGAATGGGACGAAGCCAAGAATATCGAAAACATTCGTAAACATCAAATTGACTTCGCAGACGTTCCTGCAATTTTTGAAAGTCCAATGCTGATTGAGCTAGATGACCGTTTTGATTATGGGGAGGATCGGTGGTTCGGTATCGGTTTTCTCGGTAACGGTGTAGCAGTTGTCGTTTGGACAGAACGACAGGGTGATGTAATCCGGATTATCTCAGCACGAAAGGCAAATCGATATGAGCGAAAACGATTTGAACAATACCTCACGTACTAATTGGGAAGCACTCGAATCAATGTCTGATGAAGATATTGATTATTCTGACATCCCACCGTTGACAGATGAATTCTTTGAGGGCGCGACACTGCGAATTCCAGCAGATAAAGCACGCTATCTGATTCAGATAGATCCAGATGTAATAGCTTGGTTCAAAGCCCAAGATACAGAATACAAGACACGGATTAATACTGTTCTACGTCGCTACATTGAAAGCAATGGCGACAAGCACTGAGCCTAAATGGTTGGTATACCGGACACAAGCAAGTGCGATCGCGTCTCAGATGCTGGAACTTGCCCCATCGCACCGTAGACGGTCTGCCAAGCTATTATGGTGGTGACTAGCAAGTTTTTCGTGTCACCCATGTCTATCTCTCAGCCTTTAGCTATTCCACCTGGATTCGAGCAGTTAAGCAAGGAGCAGCAAATTGATTACGTTCAGCAACTTTGGGAGCTAATAATTGCGATCTAGTTCCACTCTTGCCTCTTACTCTTACACACGGCGATGCTTCTGTAGAAGTTACAGGCTTAGTGGATACTGGTGCTAGTGTCAATGTCCTACCCTATAGTGTTGGCGTTCACCTTGGAGCAGTTTGGCAAGATCAGATGACATCTGTAACACTTGCTGGAAATTTAGGGCGTGACAAAAGCCACACCCCCTCACTTAACTAACTCAACCCAAACAAGCCGCCAAATCTTCATCCGGAGTTGTAATCGCCTTCAACTGATACTTCTCCGATAACAATTTGAAAACATTCGGAGAAATAAACGCCGGTAACGTCGGTCCCAAACGAATATCCTTAATTCCCAGATACAGCAGCGTCAACAACACAGCAACCGCTTTCTGTTCATACCAAGACAGAATCATCGACAAAGGTAATTGATTCACATCCATATCAAACGCCTTCGCTAAACCCAAGGCAATTTGAATCGCGGAATAGGCATCATTACATTGTCCCACATCCATCAACCGAGGTAGAGAACCAATTTCTCCCAACTGCTTGTCAAAGAAACGGAACTTACCACAAGCTAGAGTGAGAACGATACAATCTTCCGGTACTTTTTCCACAAATTCAGTGTAATAATTGCGCTCTGGTTTGGCGCCATCACAGCCACCAACTAAGAAGAAGTGACGAATCTTACCTTGTTTAACCCCATAAATCACTTGATCTGCAACATTTAACACCGCATTCCGGGCAAATCCTGCCATCACCTGACGCGGGGGTTGCTCTTCCACAAACCCAGGCATATCTAAGGATTTTTGAATTGCGGGGCTAAAGTCGGGGATGTTACCCTCCTCCGCCGGAATATAGTTGATGCCGGCAAACCCAACAGGACCAATGGTAAACAGTTTCTCATCATAGGTGTCATGGGGCGGCATCAAACAATTGGTAGTGACAATAATCGCCCCAGGGAACTTGGCAAACTCTTTGGTTTGATTCTGCCAAGCTGTACCATAATGCCCATACAGATGGGGATAGTTCTGTTTGAGTAAAGGATAACCGTGAGCGGGTAAAAGTTCGCCGTGGGTGTAAACAGTAATCCCTGTATCCGCCGTTTGTTTCAGGATGGCTTCCAGTTGTCTGATATCATGTCCAGACACCAGGATAGCTTTGCCTTTTCGGGGATTGAGGGGAACAGGGGTTGGCGTGGGATGTCCGTAAGTATTGGTATGTCCCGCATCCAATAATTCCATCGCCCGCAGGTTAATTTCTCCCACCTTTAAGGCTAAATTCACCCAATCATCCAAGGTTAAATCTTGATGATTCAGGGCATCTAAGGCTTCTTGAATAAAGTGATACACCTGCTCATCTTCTTGTCCCAATTCTTGAGCATGGAAAGTGTAGGAAGCAGCGCCCTTAATCCCATAGAGAACCGTGAGTTTCAGGGAGAAGATATCAACATCACGCGCCGATTCACTAATGAAGCCTAAGGCTAAATCTTGACCCTGTTCGACTAAACTCTCATTAAAGTCAGGATGATACCCAGACACTCTTGTCCATTTAACGGGTTCAGGACCAGTTTCTTTGACTTTGGCTTTTAAATTATCTCGCTTCTCGATACAGTCACGGACATACTGAGTAAAGCGTTTCCGGTCAAAATTGACATTCGTCATCGTGGCGAATAAGGATTCGCAGGTGAAGACATCCTCATCGTGAGTAGAAATGCCTAACTGACGGGCTTTAATCACGACTGGCGCAAGTCCGCGCAAGCAGTAGACTAATAAATCTTGAACGGCGTTAAGTTGGGGACTTTTACCACATGCGCCCCATTGATGACAGCCATTACCACTGGCGGTTTGTTCGCACTGTTCGCAAAACATGAGTTACTTTTTCCTATATTTCGTCTCTATGTCTCTACTCTAGGAAATTTTTGGCAGATAACGCTTTGACTTAAGTCAATTTTTGTAATCTCTGGCAGTTTGTAAAGAAGTTTTACCGTTTCATGCCAGTTTTTTGGGCGCAAGGATGGTGCCCCTACAAATACAAGGCTAATGATTCAAATCAACCTCTATCTTTAGGTAGAACTTTAAGTTGTCAACTGTTTAGCCAAGGTTTAATATCTCTCCAGCGTCTAGCTTCAATGAGCCCAATTGCGTTACCATAAGAGGTTTAATCCCAAGGATTTTACAGTCACACAGAACATCACTATTGTACATCCTCAAGATTTAATCAATCCTTAACGTACAAGTTGATTAGTAGCCAATTTATTGGGGGACAGAAACCCCCTTCAAATTGGGCGATAAGTTCACCCGATTGGGTGAATCGACAGGATGAAGTGCTATTTCTGCTCCAAGTTGTAGTATACATGTAGTAAATTACTTATGGAGTTGCACAAATTGCAGCAACTCACTCATCTGCTTAATTTTATGACAACTCTAACCATGCGCCCTTATGGGGGTAAAACAGACTTAGACGCGATCGCACCCTTCCTGAGAACCTGTGAAGCGGTTGATTTGCCTAACGAGTACCCCTCAGTATCTGATATATTAATGCAATTTGATGCACCCTCAGTGGATCAGCAACGGGATATTCGCTTGTGGGAAGATGCAGAGGGTCAATTAATTGCATTGGCGGGATTAATGATCCCTGCTGTAGGGGAAACGGTTGATGGTTTTCTCTGGTTTCGTGTTCATCCCACAGAACAGCTTGATTCTCTCTACAGTGACATTATCGCTTGGGCAGAAGCACGAATGCAGGAAGTGCGTCAAGAACGTTGTCTGGCGGTCAAACTACTGGCTGGTGCTGGCGCGGAACAAGCCGAACGCATTACTTTCCTGGAACGCTGTGGTTTCCGGATTGAGCGCTACTTTCTCACTATGGTGCGTTCACTGTCTGAACCGATACCAGAACCCCAGTTACCCGATGGTTTTACCTTGCGCCCGATTCAAGGTGAACCGGATGCTCAAGCTTGGGTGGAACTATGTAACGATACGTTTATCGATCACTGGAATTATCACCCAGACACCATTGAAGCCTTTAAACACAAGCTGAAGCATCCAGACTTTCGACCAGACTTATCTGTAGTTGCGATCGCGCCTGATGGTACTTGGGCGGCGTTTTGCGACTGTTACATCCCCAAACAAGGGAATCAGGGCTGGATTAATCTGCTGGGTACTCGGCGCGGTTACCGCAAGCAGGGTTTAGCACGCAGCATGTTACAAGCTGTGATGCAGCAATTAAAGGTAGAAGGTGTGGAAACCGCGATGCTGTATGTCGATGCAGAAAACCCTTCCGGGGCGAGGCGGTTATACGAGTCTGTGGGTTTCCAAACAACACACAGTCAAATCGCTTATGTTAAGGATGTTTAACGATGAGTATTATTACCAGGCGTCCCTACCGTGGGGAAGCCGACTTAGACGCGATCGCGAATTTGATCAATACCTGTGAAACCCTTGATCAGCTTGAAGAAGGTACATCTGTCACGGAACTCCAGCAATCCTTTGATGACCCCTCTATCGATAAACAACGGGATCTCTTTCTTTGGCAAGATGCCGATGATCAGCTTATCGGCTTTAGTCGGCTGTGGATTGTTCCTATTGATACAGTGATTGATGGATTTCTAGGGTTTCGGGTTCATCCGACAGCACGAAGCGGTGATTTAGATGAACAGATTATCGCCTGGGCTGAGGAACGCTTGCGCCAGGTGAGTCGAGAACGAGGTTTACCTGTAAAAGTGCGCTGTGGTTCTCGCGCCGATAAAACGGACCGGATTGCCATTTTAGAACGTTGTGGTTTCAAGCGCGATCGCTATTTCTTTACCATGGTGCGAAGTCTCCAGGAACCCATCCCAGAACCCCGATTTCCAGAAGGTTTCACCCTGGGTTACAGCAAAGGAGAACAGGATGCTCAGGCGTATGTAGAACTGTACAACCAGACGTTTATCGATCACTGGAATCATCACGATGTAACCGTTGAGCGAATATTACATGAATTGCAATACCCATACTACAAACCGGAATTCGATTTGATTGCGGTTGCTCCAGATGGGACGTATGCGGCGTTCTGCTACTGTCGTATTAATCCGGAAGAAAATCAACGCAACAGACGCAGTGAAGGTGAGATTGCGGTTCTGGGGACAAGGCGAGGCTTTCGTCAGCAAGGGTTAGGAAGAGCCATGTTATTGGCTGGGATGCAACAACTCCAGGCGGCTGGTATGGAGACAGCCAAACTGGGCGTTGATGCGAAAAACTTGTCGGGGGCGCTGCGGCTTTATGAATCCGTTGGCTTTAGTACCGTAAAGACTCATATTGGCTTGGTGAAAGAGTTGTCAGCAGTCGGCTGACAGTTAACGGTGAGGCTCGTCATTCGTCATTTGTTGATTGGGGAAAACTCTTCTGTTCGCTTCGCTAGTCGTTGTGTAGGGGCGGGTTTTACTCTTATCGTTTCTAGCTTTACCCAAATGTGACTAAACCCGCCCCTACTAATGTGTTCCAGACGTTCCACCGCCCGACTAATGTGTTCCAGACGTTCCACGCCTTACGTCTGGAACAGGCTTCCCCACCCCCCTGCATCTTTACCCCAGGAACTCCCCGAAAAAAAAATTTTGTCCAGTCTATTGACAAGTCTGTAGCATTTATGTAGTATAAATATATGACAGAGAGATGAGAGGCAAAACTCTCTACCTCAAAAGCCCAGTCTGAACCTTGAAAATTGAATAAAACGTCGGAAATCTTCACGAACGTCAATCAGGATGTTTTGAAATCAAAATCGGTTCATTATGTTACTCCTGTATACCCCGCTGGTTCGTCAGGTTCTCACTCCTTTAGAGTGGGATACTAAACCAAATCAGCGTAATTTAGACCCATCTATGACGGAAAAAGAGCGTTTAGCTTCCAATTATATCAGTCAATATCAAATGACTGATAAAATCCGTCACAGCCAAACGGTCTATTCTTTAGAGCGGCGTTTCTTAATCTAAAAAATATCAGTGTTGTGAATCAAAATCAATGCTGGTAGTTTGATGAAAATGAATGCCTTTGCTCCTGAGATAGATTGATAAACACCAATCGAATCAAGTTTTAGGAGGTGCCAGCATGGTTCACATTCGCTTTGAAGGTCGTTCCTATGATATTCCAGAAAATCAGCTTGGTGTCGAAGTTGAGATGAAGGATAATTCTGTCAAGGAACGCATTGCTCAGTATTTTGATGTCGGACGCGATCGCTTAACTGCTTATGTTGTCGATCGGCGTCCCAGCGGCGACCTAATTATCCGTCCAGAAGCCGTTTACGGTTAAAGTATTTGCATCAGAACAATACATAGCGAGATTTACGGGTGCGATCGCGCCCCAACTGGAGAAGCCTACAAACTGGTAACGTCTGACTTAACCTCAGATAGTAGGTTCAATTCCTGCCCTCTCCGCCTCTTGGAGAGGTGTAAAAAAAGCTTCTTTGACTTGCGCGATCGCACCCATCCACTCAGATTTTGGATGATTACAGATAACGGTAAGTTTACCCATTCCCTTCAATCCAAAATCTAAAATTCAGCATCCAATATCCCGCGCCCTCACTTGTGAAGCTTACATACTGTTCCGCCTTTTAAGCGGGAGGTTGTGGGTTCAAATCCCACCAGATCCACTTTTTTGGGGTCTGTAGCTCAAGGGTAGAGCGCCAAGTAATATGGCTTTATTAACTTGCGCGGGATATCTCTTATCAATGGATAATTAATAATTGATAAACAGGGCTCTTTTACAAAAGTTACCAGTTTTGAAGAGCATGTTATCTGTAAAACCCGCCCCTACAGACCATCGGGTCGCCCTTTACTCAATCCCATCTTTACAAAAATAAATGGCAGTTGTCGCCGCGCCCTAACCGGGAAAGCTTACATCCTTACCCTGTCACGGTAAACCTAACAGCTTTCTGAACTTGTGCGGCACTATTTTTTAGTCAAAACGTGCGACATTTGCCTCCATTCTTTTCATTAAAGGAGGTTGTCATGAATACCGCAGAACGCGACTTGCGTTTGGAAATGCTCAACAGTCTGTTAACTACACCTCACCGAGAGTTAAATAAGGTTGCAGACTTGCACAAAATGATGGTAGAACTTGACCCAATTTTCTACGGACACATCGGTGTATGGTATCAAAATGAAGGGGATGTTCGTGATCACAAAGAAGTATTTGTGGGGAATCTGTTGACCAGTCAGTTAACAGAACACCGAGAAGCCGGATTCATGTTGCTGCAAACTTTTCCACCTTACCAAGTGGCGCGAATTGTGGACTTCATGAAACAGCACCAGCAAAAGGTTCCCCGTTCAGCTCGAACAGCAGTACGGCGTTATTTGCAAAAGCGGGAAAAACAGCCCCAATTCTTTGATCGGGCTGCATTGCGGGGACGCAAGTCAATGAAGCACCTCTACGCCAGCTTGCACATTAAGCCCAATGAGCGTGCTAATGCCATCCTGTTTAAGGATGCGCCTCCTGAGGATAGCCTTGCTTTTGCGCTGAAGCAGTTGGCAAAAGCAGCGACTCCTACTGAACAAGCACGGCAAATTGTGGCACATAATATTCCCTATACGATTGCCATTGGTGCAGTCAAGCAAATCACGCCCACTGTATTAGTCGCCCTGATTAATTCCATGACACCCCAAGAGGTGATTAATAACCTCAAGTCTCTCAAAGCGCGGGGAGCCATGGAGCACCCCCAGGTGAAGGCGTTGATTGATGAAAAGCTGATTGCGGCTCAATCCGATAGCCGCGTATCCGCCCTCAAGGGACGAGTTGCAGCCGAGGCGGCTGGGTTAGATCTCGCCACTACCGCTCAGTTAGAGCGCGTCATGGATGAGCAGGTGAAAAAGCGCGGCAAAATCGCCAAACCGACGGCGCTGTTGGTGGATAAGTCTGGCTCCATGCATCAAGCCTTGGAGGTGGGTAAGCACCTGGCTGCTTTGATTTCGGGCATTACGGAAGCGGAGTTGTTTGTCTATGCCTTTGACACAATGCCCTACCCGGTTAAGGCAAGCCTGAGTCGAGATACCCGATTGGGCGATATCTTGGCGAATAATCTGCCGCAGGAGCATCTCTACAGCCACTGGGAGCGTGCATTTCAGCACATCCAGGCGGGGGGTGGTACTAGCATCGGCTGTAGCGTCGAGGCGATGCGTCGGCGTAAGCAGTTGGTGGAGCAGTTTATCTTGGTAACTGATCAAGGGGAAAACACCGCGCCCTATTTTGGTAACGCTTTTGATGCCTATTGTCAGGAGTTGAATGTGCTGCCAAATGTGATCATCGTCAAGGTAGGGAGTTCCTATGACTGGATTGAACAAAAGTTGCGGGAACGGCAAGTGCAAGTAGATACGTTTACCTTTGCGGGTGACTACTACTCACTGCCAAACCTGATTCCGCTTTTGTCTCGCCCTTCCCGGTTGGAGTTGTTGATGGAAATTCTGGAGACTCCGTTGCCTGTAAGAGAGGATTAATAGTAGGGTGGGCATTGCCCACCTTAATAGCATGGCACAGCTAACATGGTGGAATAGATTTTACGATTAGATCGGGCGCACGTTAGTACGCCTTTACAAGGAATCATGCATCAAATGGGAAAGGAGTTGTGAAGCCAGAATTAACAATAGACATCCTTCTAGATGAAGCAGCAAAATTATCGGAGATTGAAAGTATCTACGATGAACCCTCGCTGTATGGCGTTACAGACGGAAAAGCTGTTGGCACTTACCTTGAACACAAATTTATGGCATATTTAAGCCACACCTACAGCTATGAATTAGGGAGTTCAGCTTTTGGTATCGACTTTCCCGGATTACAGGTGGATATGAAAGTAACGAGTATCCGCCAACCTCAGTCATCCTGCCCATTTAAATCTGCCCGCCAGAAGATTTTTGGTCTCGGATATAGCTTGTTGATATTTGTCTATGAAAAATCCGATAATAGCCAGAGCCGTACAGCTAGGCTAACTATGCAACATACTATTTTTGTTGAGAAAAATCGCACAGCGGATTACCAAATGACGCGGGGAATTCTTGACATTCTCAAGAATGATGGCAATACGGATGACTTAATTGCTTTCATGCAAGACAGAAATCTACCTGTTGATGATATTGAAGCTTTAAACATTGCGGAGGATATTTTGAGTAATCCACCCGTTCAGGGTTATCTCACTATATCCAATGCTTTACAGTGGAGGCTTCAATACAGCCGCGTTATTCAACAAGCTGGAGATGTTGCAGGAATTTCCCGCGTGCGGTAATCGGTATGGTAACAAGAAAAACGAAATACAAGTTAGAATTTGGCGATTTTCAGACTCCAGATGACCTGGCTTACCAAATCGTCCAAACATTGAAAAATCTTAATATAAATCCCCAATCCGTCATTGAACCAACTTGTGGTCAAGGCGCATTTTTATTGGCAGCGGCTGCTTGGTTTCCTGGAAGTCCTCAGTTTATCGGTGTTGATATTAACAGATTGCACTTGGATATCCTGCAAAAAAAAATTATTACCCAAGCTATTACATATCCCATTAAAACAATTTGCGCCAGTTTTTTTGAAATCGATTGGTCAAAACTCTTAGCTGATTTACCGGAACCCATTTTAGTTCTGGGCAATCCCCCTTGGGTAACGAGTGCAGCCTTGGGTAAACAACAAGGTGCAAATCTGCCTGTGAAGTCAAATTTCCAAAAACGAAAAGGGTTAGATGCTCTCACAGGTAAAAGTAACTTTGATATTTCAGAGTGGATGCTGATTCAGCATCTTGAATGGTTGAAAAGACGCACTGGCATCATTGCCATGTTATGTAAAACCGCTGTAGCTCGAAAAGTCCTAGTTTATGCCTGGAAACACGACCTTCCTATTCAAGAAGCCCGACTTTATCAGATTGATAGTTCAAAATATTTTAATGCCGCAGTAGATGCTTGCTTATTTGTACTGAAAATTGGAGACATAATACCATCCGAAAAAGTGCAGATCAGGTTTGTCGGTAATTCTCACCCTAACGATGGCGTTGGGTTGAGGAACGAAACCCAACCTACAAACTTGACATACTCCCCATCAAAAACCTGCCACTGTTTTGAACATTTGTGCGACCAAAAGCCGAGCAACACAATTGGTTACTATGATGACAGGGTTATTGCTGACATGGAAAATTACAAGCAGTTGCAGCATTTATCCGGTATCGATAAAAACTATATCTGGCGCTCTGGTCTTAAGCATGACTGTGCTAAAATTATGGAATTAGTGAAAAATGGTCAGGGATATCAAAATGGATATGGTGTAACTGTTTCGTTGGAAGATACTTATCTTTATCCTCTTCTCAAAAGCTCCGATATCGCCAACGATCATGTATTAGATTGTCGTAAATATCTGCTCGTAACCCAGCGCTATATCGGTGAAGAGACAAGCTATATTCAGAACAATGCGCCAAAAACATGGAACTACTTACAAAATAATGCTGAGGCATTGTTTAACCGCAAGAGTTCAGTTTATAAAAAACGTCTACCGTTTTCGATTTTTGGGGTAGGATCTTATACTTTCTCTCCGTGGAAAATAGCTATATCTGGTTTTTACAAAAAACTCAATTTTAAATTAGTTAGACCTATTGGTGGTAAGCCAGTTGTCTTTGATGATACCGTTTACTTTTTGCCCTGTTGGTTTGAGCAAGAAGCACAGTTTATTACTGAACTCCTTAACTCAAATTTCGCCACTCTGTTTCTTGAGTCCATGATTTTCTGGAGCGACAAGCGACCGATCACGATTGATGTACTCAAACGTCTTAATATTCAGGCGCTTGCTCGTGAGCTGAATCGAGAGGATGAGTATATTTTCTATGTTAAACAAAGAATGAATGAAGGTGGTAACGGATTAGATAATGGATGACAAATGACAAATAACCTGATTGGGTGAGGTGAAGTTTTCACCGCCTGTGATAGCTTGACTTAAGTGTGTATTACAGTATAATACAATATCTGAAACTTACCCTAGGGCTTTTCAAGGTGACTCTATTCTCTTGACAATAAAGCAAACAATCGGCGGTGTAATCATCATTACCTATGACTCTGACAACAGCTCAACCTCAAACCCGGTCCGTGGTACTCACAGCTTATGAGTTGTGGAAATCTTACGGTTCAAACCATGTTGTTCAAGGTGTTAATTTTACCATAAATTCGGGAGAAATTTTGGGTCTGCTTGGTCCCAATGGTGCAGGGAAAACCACGACAGTAGGAATGCTCTATGGTTCAGTAATTCCCAGTCGGGGTTTTGTGCAACTCGGACAGTATCAAATCCAATCTCAAGGACGTTTGGCGCGTTCCTCGATGGGAATTGTTACTCAAGAAGATAATCTTGACCCCGATTTTAGTGTCTTCGATAACTTGATTTTCTTTGCCCATCACTACCGAATTGTCGGCAAAGCGGCTCGGAAACGGGCAGGGGAGTTACTAGCACAAGTGGGGTTGCAAGATTATGCTAAACATCGGGTTGATGAACTCTCTGGCGGTATGAAGCGGCGTCTGGTGTTAGCACGGGCGTTGATTAATCAGCCACAAGTGGTGTTTCTGGATGAACCGACAACGGGGCTTGACCCCCATGCGCGGCAAGATTTTTGGAAGTTAGTCAGTCAGCTTAAGCAAAAGGGCTGTGGGGTGCTATTGACAACCCACTATATGGATGAAGCGCAACGATTGTGCGATCGCCTTATTTTACTCCAACAGGGTAAAATGATTGACCAAGGCACTCCTGAAGAACTGATTGAGCGTACTGTTGGCACAGAGGTTGTAGAAATTGAGGGCATTTCAGCAGAAATTCTCCAACAACTCGCCCATCAGTATCAAACGTGGTATCGCTCTTTTGGCAATGGTTACCTGATTGGCTTACCAGCAGACAATCCCCACCCTCTTTGGGAATGTCTGGATGCTACCAATCCTTTTAGCTTAACCCGTCGCCATACCAATTTAGACGATGTATTTTTGCACCTGACAGGTACATCACTTGAATAATTTGTCATTTGTCATTTGTCAAAGAATTCTCCCATTTAGTCTGGGCGGGTTTATTAGCATCTGGGTGGCAACAAAGGATTGGACTCAAACCCGCCCCTACAGTCATTTGTTAGCTAAGAGAGCTGCCACAAAGGATTCATTCAAGATTCATTCAAAACAAAATCTTTGAAATCGCAAATAAAAATGAAAGGCATTTCTGTTACTCCTTGGGGAGTTTACTCAGTCTGGCATCGTCATGCTAGGGTTTATCAGAAAACTTGGCTAGTAAATAGCTTACCTCCGCTTTCTGAACCGATCATTTATCTCGTCGCTTTTGGCTATGGGCTTAGTCCCTTAGTCGGCGATGTCACCTACAACGGTGAAACGGTTTCCTACTTAAAGTTTATTGCCCCTGGTATGATTGCCATCGGTGTGCTATTCCAATCCTTTTTTGAGGGCGCTTTTGGCAGTTTTATTCGCCTGAAATTCCAAAAAACCTGGCAAGCTCTACTCACAGCGCCGTTGAGCTTCACAGAAGTGTTTTTGGGGGACTGGCTATGGGCAACCACCAAAGGCATCATCGCGGGTAGCTTGACGGGATTAGTTGCGGTGGTGTGGGGACTCTACTCAGGCTGGCATTTACTGATATCATTACCCCTGATTATTTTGGGCAGTATGCTATTTGGCGTTATGGGACTGTTCACGGCGGGAACCATGCGAACAATTGACCAAATTAACGTGCCACTTTTCTTATTCATCGTCCCTATGTTTACCTTCTGTGGGACTTACTTTCCGCGTGAAACGTTACCGCCTATACTGGGAAATATTGCCAATCTATTGCCCCTTGCGGCTCTGGTTGACCTATTGCGCTGGCCCCTAGGCTTATCCAATTTCTGGTTTGTGAAGTTAATCGGGCTACTCTTAGGAATGGGTCTTTTTGCTGGGTTGGCTTGGCGAAAGATTTATCCCCAGTTGTTTCGTTGATTCAATCTGTATCTGTTCTAATGGGAAGCACTCTTTAAAATATAGTCCGCCTGTGCGGACTATATTTGTGTGATTCCGCGATTAAAATCGCCAAAGTCCAAAAGGTGGTTATTTGCTATTTTCCCGCGTAATAAAAAGCAATTTCTTTCTCTTTAAGGGGGGCAAAGTCAGCATCGATAAGCATTTGATTGAGTTCGTCTTGGGAAATATGTTTTGCTCCAATCCGGACAATCCGCGATCGCATCGTGTTTGATACCCCGCTACGCTGTCGGTTGGCTTCGAGTGCCATCACTTGGTTGTAGAGTTCCAGTTTAGCGGTGGGAATGGGACTTCCGTCCAAGTCCACTCCCTTCGCGATCGCGTGATCAACCGCATCTGCACCTAAGTTGGTTTCTGGGGACATGTTTAGAGCATTCTAAGTGTTGTATTGAGGTATATTATCAAAAGCCAGCCCTATTTGAGTCGGGGAATGGGCGACCAGGGATTCGAACCCTGAACCACCGGATTAAGAGTCCGCTGCTCTACCGTTGAGCTAGTCGCCCTTCGTTCGCTTTAGATTACTATAGCAAAATTTCAACTTAGTAGAGCTTGTCTATGGATCTTCTCGTGACATCATCCCACAGCCAATCAAAGATTATGCTGTGGGACTTATAGCTCCCCAAACCCCTCACCCGTTAAGATCACATCTGATCCTTTAAACTCGATTCCCGGCTGTCTTGGTTTGAATCTAGAGAGGTTATTGTATGCAACTAGGTCCTGGTTTTTGGGCAACGTTCTATTATTACTTCACAGGCATGACCCTAATTGTTGCTCTTTTAGCCTCCCAAGTTCTGGGGCTAAGTTTAACCCAACCCCTTCCTTATCGTTATGGTATTACTCTTGGTCTAGTCGCCGGATTACTGGGTGCTTACTTTAATCGCAGCGTGACTCTCTCTCTAGAATTCAAGAATAAAAAAGTATTTACTCAAACTCTCAATAATACCCTAGCTGAGATGGGTTTTGAACCTCAAGCAGAAATCAATAATTTTGTAGTTTACCAACGTCCGGCTTTGCGTAACGTTTTTTCGGGTAAAGTCTTTGTGCAAATTGAGAAGGGTATGGCTACAATCGTTAGCCGCGCCAGTACAATTAAAAGATTGCGTCAAAAAATTGAATCTTAGCCGAAATTATAGCCGGCTACATCTGGAACTTCATTTCCAGTTACCATAGAATGATATAGAGATTGCATAGCCCTACCCTAACCATGTATGAACTCGAACCCATTCACAAGCGCTTTCCTCAAGTGCCAATAGAGCGGCGGGTGTGTGCCTTCCTCATCGATTTTGTCGCGATTTGGCTGGTTAGTTCGATGGCGGGTGGAAATGCTTTTTTGCAAATGCTAGTATTTATGGCGCTTTGGTTAGGGCTGCGGGTGGTATTGGTATCGAGCAATCAGGGTCAGAGTTTGGGGCGCTGGGCATTGGATATGAAAGTGCTCGATGCTAAATACGGTAAACTTCCAGGGCTATTGACGCTAAGCAAACGAGAAGGCATTCTGGGCTTTTGTGCACTCTTAGCCATGATTGGCTTAAATATCGGTTTGGCGAATGGTATCTCCTTGCTGCTGTTAATTGCGCCCTTAGGAGTCGATTGTGGCATAGCTTTATCGGAACCGGAAACTCAGCAAGCCTTTCATGATCGTATCGCCAAAACCATCGTGATTCAAACCCGTCGCGGGTTTTCCCTCGATCTGCGTCTGAAGCGATGGGTTGCCCAAATTCGGCGTCGTATGCAAAAATAAGAGATTGTGTTTAAATTCACTCACACCCTGATTTAATTTCTTAGAAGTAAGACTATGGCAAGTAAGAAAGGAGTCCGACTCGTTATAACCTTAGAATGCACCGAGTGTCGCACTAACCCAGACAAGCGATCAAACGGTGTCTCTCGCTATACGACAATGAAAAACCGTCGCAATACCACAGGGCGTCTAGAACTGAAAAAGTTCTGCACTCACTGCAATAAGCATACGGTGCATAAAGAAATAAAATAGCCATGAACGATGGCTATGCACTCTAAACTAAACTTGATGACCACAAATCCCTAAGAACTGCCCATGACCTACTTTCGCAAACGTCTTTCTCCGATCAAGCCTGGAGATCCGATTGACTACAAGGATGTGGAATTACTCCGCAAATTCATTACCGAACGGGGTAAAATTCTGCCTCGTCGGATTACAGGTCTTACGTCTCAACAGCAACGAGCTTTGACGCGCTCCATTAAACGCGCTCGCATCTTAGCATTATTACCTTTCGTCAATAAAGAGGGATGATGCGGCTCAACAGAGCTGAGGGTGAGGTGCGGTGAGACAACCGATATCTGATTAGACGGTGGTGTCAAATGATTGAATCCTTTGATGCCCCGTCTAACCCTTTTGGGATTACCCATCACCCGTTAGACTAGGTATAGAGTCTGATAACTCCACACACTGACTCTGAGGAGTACAGTGGGGGCTTCTAGAGGAGCCTTTCTAAACATAAAGATAAACGACCGGGATTAGCGAAGCTGGTGGAAAAAGGAACACTTATAGAATTTCGTGTGCAAGGAGATCGTCATCTAGCGATCGTAGACCGTCCAGATGGCAAAACGCGCTGGACGGTTATTGACGAACGTGGTCAATCTCACACGCTTCATCCCCGGCAATTTACCTACGAAGTCCAGGGTGGTAAATTTGACGTATCAGAAATTTCTGACTTTCTCACTCAAGTCGAACCTTATCTCGATCCATCCAGCCTAGAAGTGGCTTGGGAGTTGCTGGTGGAAGAGGGAGAAGCCGTAACCTGTGCACAAATGGCACAGCTTTTGTTTTCTGACCAAAGCCCACCCCTGTGTTATGCCGCTCATTGCTTGCTATCGGAAGACAAACTATACTTTAAACAAAAAGCCGATAGCTACGAACCCCGTCCAGCAGCTAAGGTGGCTGAAATTAAACATCAGCAATTAGCCACAGAATCGAAGCAGCGAGAGCAAGAGGAATTTTTAAAGCGCACTCAGCAGAAACTCAACGGCGAAGCGGTAGACTGGCAAGAGAGCGATCGCACTCGCTTTGATCTGCTCGAACGGTTTGTCCTGTATCCAGAAAATGCATCTCGTGCAGCCCAAGATCTATTAGCTACCCTAGATCGCCCGCAAACTCCCCAAGCGGCGTTCGATCTGTTGGTAGACTTAGGGATTTGGACTCCTCACGAGAATCTGTTTTTGCGGCGCTCATCTTACCCTGTTCACTTTCGTCGTGAGGTGCTTGACTTGGTGCAACAATACTTGGATTCTCCGCCTCCCGACCCTGATCAAGACCGTTTAGACTTAACTTATTTGAAGGTATACACCGTTGATGACGAGAGTACCTCAGAAATCGATGATGGGTTGAGTTTAGAACAACTCGAACAGGGTAGAGAGCGTCTGTGGATTCATATTGCTGATCCAACCCGCTTGGTTAGACCCGAAGACGAACTGGATAAAGAAGCCCGACGGCGCAGTACCACTCTCTATTTACCGACGGGCATGATTTCCATGTTTCCGGCGGAACTGGCAACCGGTCCAATGAGTTTAGTGGAGGGTCAAGTCTGTCCATCCCTGAGTTTTGGCGTAATCCTGGATGAAGATGGCAGCATTCAAGACTACCAAATTCACCCCAGCCTGATTAAACCCACCTATCGCCTCACCTACGAAGATGTGGATGAAATGCTGGAACTGGGGGTGAAGGCAGAACCGGAAATCGCCGCGATCGCGAAATGGGCAAAGCGTCGCCAAGAATGGCGATCGAGTCAGGGTGCGATTAGTATCCACATGCCAGAGGCGGTGATTAAAGTCCGGAATCAAGATGAGATCATCATTCAAGTTTTAGAGGATTCCCCGGCGCGGCTAATGGTCGCAGAAATGATGATTCTAGCCGGGGAAGTCGCTGGGCGCTATGGTCAAAGTCATCAAATTCCCCTCCCCTTTCGCGGACAACCCCAGCCGGAACTTCCCTCTGATGAAGAATTGCTGGTATTGCCCCCAGGTCCTGTGCGCTTCTGTGCCATGCGCCGCTGTATGCCTCGCAGTGAAATGAGTATTACTCCCCTGCGTCATGCAGGTTTGGGTTTGGAAACTTATACCCAAGTTACCTCTCCTATCCGCCGTTATACCGATTTGCTGAGTCATTTTCAGCTAAAAGCCCACCTGCGCGGTGATCCCTTACCCTTTTCTGCCCAATACCTGCAAGAAACCATGCAGGGCGTGACTAGTGCAGCATCAGAAGCGGCGATTGTGGAACGCCAAACCAATCGTTATTGGGGATTGGAATATTTACGGCGTCACCCGGATCAAGTGTGGCAAGCGTTAATGCTGCGTTGGTTACGCGAACACGACAACTTGGGCTTGATTCTGTTGGAAGATTTAGGGTTAGAGTTAGTCATGCGGTTTAAGCGGTCAGTTAGACTGGGCGATCGCTTGGATGTTCAGGTGACTCATGCTGATCCACGTCAAGATGTGATTCAGTTTCGAGAACTGATGGATCAAGCAGTTGAACCTGCGGCTACCTAGATTGTCAGTTGGTTTGACACTCTCCCGGTTAAAACGCGGGAGATTCTTGGGCTAATCATCGCCCTTTCGAGTCACCTCTAATTAGGTCTTACACAATTATGTCCTACCCGAAGTCAACTAGAATATCACTTAATATCTAGAACCCCTTTTTTTGGGTAGCTCTCCAAGCTTTTACCTAAATTAATTAGGAAGTTTCCGTATGCCCTACGGTACTTATCAAGTATTTAGTTTTTTAAGTTTTTTACAAAAGTGCTATTCCGACTGAGAAATCGGCATTGTACGAATTTTGGCTCGT